>NZ_JANEWM010000004.1:0-141335 GCF_028069825.1 Citrobacter sp. Igbk 14 | reverse complement strand
GAATACATTTTTAGCTGAAAATAAGAAATCCTGAACAAACAATGAATATGTTACAAATGACAATATAGCATTAAGTGCTCATTCAACAGATACTGCGTCTATTGAATAAGCACGTTGCAGCGTTACAGGAACATCCCGCCAGATACCTCAATACGTTGTGCCGTCATCCAGGCGAGCTCATCGCTGAGCAACGCGGCGATGGCAGCACCGATATCATCCGGTAACCCGACGCGTCCCAGCGCCGTTTGCGAGGCAATATACGCATTTAGTTGCGCGTTATCGCGCACATTCCCACCGCCAAAATCGGTTTCAATCGCGCCCGGCGCAATGATATTTGCCGTAATACCGCGTTCCCCCAACTCTTTAGCCTGATAGCGGGTGAGCACTTCCATCGCCCCTTTCATGGCGGCATAGGCGCTGTAGCCCGGTAGAGCAAAACGCGCAAGACCAGTCGAGACATTGAGGATCCTTCCCCCCTTGTTCATCAGCGGAAGAAGACTCTGCGTCAGGAAAAATGGCCCCTTAAACTGGATGTTCATCAGTTGGTCAAATTGCGCTTCGGTGAATGCAGAGTATGGCGCATTAATGCCGATTCCGGCGTTGTTCAATAAATAATCAAACCCTTCGCTCTGCCACTGTGCCTTTACGGTGTGCTTCATCTGTTCCACGAAGGATGGGAACGTTGAAATATCGCCGACATTTAACGGCAATGCCGCTGCTTTTCCACCAGATTGCCGAATTTCATCCACAACCTGCTGCGCCTCTTTTTCATTGCTGTTCCACGTCAGGACGATACCTATTCCTTTGTTCGCCAGCTTAAGTGCCGCGTTTTTACCGAGCCCACGACCGCCACCGGTCACTAATGCGATACGTTGCGTCATAAGAAACCTCATTTCAGGTGTTGTGATGATTGAGACAAAGCTTATTAGGTGGTAGAAGAACAATAAATATCGCTAATTGCGCATTACTGTTTCATTTAGAACAACAATAGGGCATGGGAATGGATAAAATTCACGCAATGCAGTTGTTCATCCGCGTCGCAGAACTGGAGAGTTTTTCGCGTGCGGCAGACACCCTTGGACTTCCTAAAGGTAGCGTATCGCGCCAAATTCAGGCCCTGGAAAATCACCTGGGTACGCAACTTCTGCACCGCACCACCCGGCGCGTTCAGCTGACGCAGGACGGCATGATCTATTACGAACGTGCAAAAGATCTGTTGAGCAATCTGGATGAACTGGATGGGTTGTTCCATCACGATCCAGCCAGTATCAGCGGTAAGCTGCGCGTCGATATGCCGGTTGGCGTGGCGAGAAATCTGGTCATGCCCCGCCTGCCCACCTTTTTGCATCAGTATCCGGGTCTGGAGCTTGAACTCAGCAGCAGTGACCGCCTGGTAGACTTAATTCGTGAGGGTTTCGACTGCGTCGTACGCGTTGGCACGCTGAAAGATTCAGGGTTGATTGCTCGACCGCTGGGGAAACTCACACAGATTAACTGTGCCAGTCCACAGTATCTGGCCCGCTTTGGTTATCCGGAAAGTCTGGAGGATTTGGCCTCACATGCTGTGGTGCATTACTCGGTGAATTTGGGTACGCGCGCACAGGGTTTCGAGGTGGCTACAGACAATGGGACTGCATGGGTAAAAACGGGCGGCATGCTGACGGTGAACAGCACCGAAACCTATCATGCAGCATGCCTTGCCGGGCTGGGCATTATTCAGGTACCACGCGTCGGGGTGCGTGAAGCTCTTCGCGCCGGTACGCTGGTTGAAGTGCTGCCGCAATATCGGGCCGAGCCCATGCCCGTTTCTTTGCTGTATCCACATCGCCGTAACCTTTCCCGCCGGGTACATCTGTTCATGGAATGGTTGACCGGTGTGATGAAAGACTATGTGGATTAGCCCATTTTCCGGGAAGTGGGTCTGAGCGACTATAATGTCATGAGTAAACAAAATAAGGACTACCGATCGGATGACGCAGGAACACGACGCAAAACACCCTACGCCTGAACAACAGCAAACCACCACAACGCCGGTGAAAAACGCCAAAGCGAACCAGGCGCTGAAAACAGCCATAACCTTCGCAGATAAAATTCAACGTCAACCTGTTATCGCCCACCTGATCCGCGCTGCAGAGCGTTTTAATGACCGAATGGGGAATCAGTTTGGCGCAGCCATCACGTATTTCTCGTTTCTGTCGATGATCCCTATCCTGATGGTGTCGTTTGCGGCGGCCGGTTTTATACTCGCCTCACACCCCACGTTATTACAGGATATCTTCAGCAAAATATTGCTCAACGTTAGCGATCCGACGCTGGCCTCAACGCTGAAAAACACCATCAATACTGCCGTTCAGCAACGTACCACCGTGGGTCTGGTGGGGCTTGGCATCGCCCTCTACTCTGGTATCAACTGGATGGGAAACCTGCGTGAAGCTATTCGTGCACAGTCGCGGGACGTCTGGGAACGCACACCGCAGGATCAGGAAAAAATATGGGTTAAATACCTGCGTGATTTTGTTTCATTGATTGGATTGCTGATTGCGCTGATCGTTACGCTGTCGATTACCTCCATTGCCGGTTCTGCCCAGCAAATGATCATCTCGGCACTGTATCTCGACGGCATTGAATGGCTGAAACCCGCATGGCGGTTGATTGGCCTGGCGATCTCCATTTTCGCCAACTATTTGCTGTTCTTCTGGATTTTCTGGCGTCTGCCGCGCCATCGCCCGCGCAAGAGAGCGTTGATTCGTGGCACATTTATCGCCGCGCTGGGCTTTGAAGCGATCAAAATGATTATGACATATACGCTGCCATCGTTGGTGCAATCACCGTCAGGCGCAGCATTTGGCTCTGTACTTGGGCTGATGGCATTTTTCTACTTCTTCGCCCGTCTGACCTTGTTCTGCGCGGCCTGGATTGCGACCGCAGAATACAAAGATGACCCGCGCATGCCGGGGAAATCGCAATAGTCACCGCCGGATGAGTTGTGAATTGCCGGATGGCGACGCGCGCGTCTTATCCGGCCTACGGGTGAGTTGTGTAGGCCGGATAAGCGCAGCGCCATCCGGCAATTATAATGCCGTCTGCTCTCACCGATTTAGTGAATAAATCCAACTCGTAACTTTTATTTAACCAAAAACCAGTTTTATCAACTAAGTTTTAAATTATGTGAAGCATTTCATAGAAGTGAAAACGCCAGCCTAAAAATTATCCTCTTTTCGACTTTATTTTGACCAGGCTCAGCGTTTGTTACAGATTGAAATGTCTCTTTTGCTGTGCGTAATATGGCCTTTCGTTCGACCCAAAATAAGAAAATATTATGCAAGCAACCGCTACAACACTCGATAACGAACAGGAACACGCCCCGGTCAACTCGCGCAATAAAGTCGTCGTCGCTTCGCTCATCGGCACCGCTATTGAGTTCTTCGACTTCTATATTTACGCAACCGCGGCGGTGATCGTGTTCCCCCACATCTTCTTCCCGCAGGGTGACCCAGCGGCGGCAACGCTACAGTCGCTGGCTACCTTTGCTATCGCCTTCGTGGCCCGTCCGATCGGCTCTGCCGTATTCGGCCATTTCGGCGATCGTGTTGGACGTAAAGTCACGCTGGTTGCTTCACTGCTCACCATGGGGATTTCAACGGTCGTCATCGGTCTGCTGCCGGGTTATGAAACCATCGGCATTTTCGCCCCGTTGCTGCTGGCGCTGGCGCGTTTTGGCCAGGGTTTAGGCCTGGGAGGTGAATGGGGCGGTGCTGCACTGCTGGCGACGGAAAACGCGCCACCGCGTAAACGTGCGCTGTACGGTTCATTCCCGCAGTTGGGTGCGCCTATCGGTTTCTTCTTCGCTAACGGCACGTTCCTGTTGCTCTCCTGGCTGTTGACTGATGAGCAATTTATGAGCTGGGGATGGCGCGTACCTTTCATCTTCTCTGCCATACTGGTTATTATCGGTCTGTACGTCCGTGTTTCGCTCCACGAATCACCGGTATTTGCCAAAGTCGCCGCAGCGAAAAAGCAGGTAAAAATCCCGCTGGGCACTCTGCTGACAAAGCATGTTCGCGTGACCATCCTCGGCACGTTCATCATGCTGGCGACCTATACGCTGTTCTATATCATGACCGTCTACTCGATGACGTTCAGTACCGCCGCAGCACCTGTGGGTCTTGGCTTACCGCGTAATGACGTATTGTGGATGCTGATGATGGCGGTGATTGGCTTCGGTGTGATGGTACCAGTGGCAGGTCTGCTGGCCGATGCGTTTGGTCGTCGCAAAAGCATGCTCATCATCACCACGCTTATCATTCTGTTTGCACTGTTTGCCTTTAAGCCGTTGCTGGGTTCCGGTAACCCGGTGCTGGTGTTCGCCTTCCTGTTGCTGGGATTGAGCCTGATGGGGCTGACATTCGGCCCGATGGGAGCACTACTTCCGGAGTTGTTCCCGACCGAAGTTCGCTACACGGGCGCATCATTCTCGTATAACGTCTCGTCGATTCTCGGTGCCTGTAAGGTGACAGTTATGTAGTGAACATCGGAACGAATCCGGGAACAGGTGAAAGAAGGCGGGATCTGGTGGGACAAAGTCAGGCGAATTAAGGCTTGGCGGCAATATGCTTGTTTGTGTGCTGAGACGGATTGTTCATTGTCAAAATTAGATCACCGCCGAGCGCTTGCATACTTATGACACATAAAACTGTAACGCTAATACACAGTATTTAATGGCTTCACACAGCGTTTAAATATCATTAATTGTGTAACTTGCTTGGTACCATTTGGAAGCTTTTTGTAATCGTTAGGTACTGCCTTGATCGTGGGGTAGCACGGTTTGATTAGAGTCAACTCACAACGTCAATCAGGCCGGTTAAGTTGTTCATATGAATAATTTAGCCGGCCTTCTGGTTTTTACTGGACAGGTCAGCCTCGGCTACGCTGCTATCATCCTCAGGTGGCCCTTTTTTCAACTGCTCATGAAGTCGAATCAAGCGTTCTTTTTCAGATTCACTGAGGTTTGACCACGTCTTATCATTAGCTTCCAGCCCCTTCAGATTTTGAAGAACACCTCTAGCGCCAATCCTGAAAAATAAATGCACGAGTTCATAACGCTCTTCAGCATCCAGCGAGTCAAAAATCAAAGACCATGCGGATGAGATCGCTCCATCAATAGATGTAGCGGGCGTTCCTGTAAAGGCCAGGCTAACGCCTTCATAACCTTCTTCAATAAGGCGATTTTGAAGGTTTTCAACGCTAGACCCCCTGTGCACCTCCTCTACGAAAATTATACCTTCGGCAAGCCATTCAACCGGTACGTTTTCAATCTTGGCAATTCTTAATGCCACATTGAGTGACGGCTCGGTTCCTCTTGTAAGATAGTTGTTTAATGTGGAAAACGGTAACCCCCACTCTTCGGCTGCTGCACGAACAGTTCTAGAGCCAATGAGCACCCTCAATCTCTCTGAAATACTTTCTTTTTCAAGGGATTCCAAAGAAAGTTTTTTGTTTTTATGTTCTTGCATTGCTATTCCCATTAACTAATTGATTTTGAATTTGAAACTCATATAGGCACGCCAAAAACTCAAAGAAACAAACTACGTTGTGTTTTTTTCTTTACTTGTGCTCAATGTGGATCAATACTTATCCCAACGGATAACCCGCGCGGATTATCCGCATGGATAACTTTTTAGGGTAATCGAAAGATGCAAAGAAATGAAGGACAGCGTGACTGGCATCGCATTGACATTGTTGCCGCGCTTCATAAGTGTGGTTTCACAATGCGTTACCTTTCCGTCAGTGCCGGACTGAAACCCGATACGCTGAAAAATGCACTGGCAAGATCATATCCAAAAGGGGAGCGCATCATCGCTGATGCACTCAATACAGAACCTGCATCAATCTGGCCAAGCCGTTACAACAAGGATTAGTGAAATGTTTGTGACTGTTAATGAATTAGTGGGAGTGCCTGGACTACCAACCACTCTGCAGGGGCTGAGATATAGCCTGAAAAAAATAACTGATAATGCCCCACAACTTGTTCGCAAACGTGCTGGCACTAAAGCGTTTGAATACCACATTTCTGCTTTACCACCTGAAGCACGTGCAGAGGTACTCTCCGCTAAAGGCATGGTGGAAACATCTTCTGGCGTCATCTCTCTGCCGGAACGCACTAAGGGTCATGCTGACTCTGCACATAACTTCGAGCGCCAGCAGCTCTGGAAACATTGGGAAGGTGCGACCAACGAACAGCGCCAGCGTGCTGAGCAGCGTACTACTGCTGTTTCTCTTGTCGCGGAGCTGGTCGATTCAGGTCTGTCTTTGCGCCTGGCTCTGAGAACAGCGGCCATGAAACTGCATATGAGCGAAGGCTCTTTGCGTAACCTGTATTACCGCGTACAGAACCGCAGCCGTGACGTTTGGGCGCCCGTTCTGCTTGACCGCCGTCTGCGTGAGAAGTGCAAAACCAACCGTGAAGCGCCAATCAGCGAAGATGCCTGGCAATTTTTCCTGGGTGATTATCTCCGCCCGGAAGAGCCTTGCTTCACGAAATCGTATGAACTGCTCCAGATAGCTGCGCGGGAATATGGCTGGGAAATCCCTTCTGAACGCACGCTGCGCCGCCGTGTTGAACGCGAAATCGATGCGCGTGTCATTGTCGCCACCCGCAAAGGTGATAACGCACTGGCGCGTATGTTCCCGAGCCAGCAGCGCACCGTCGCGCAGCTGCATGCGATGGAATGGATAAACGGCGATGGTTACCAGCACAACGTATTCGTGCAGTGGTACAACGGTGAAGTGATCCGCCCAAAAACGTGGGTCTGGCAGGACGTTCATAGCCGCAAAATTATTGGCTGGCGTACTGATGTCTCTGAAAACAGCGACAGCATTCGCCTGTCACTGATGGATGCCATTTCAGAATTCGGTAAGCCTGAACATGTCACCATCGATAACACCCGTGCAGCGGCTAACAAATGGCTGTCAGGCGGTGTTCCTAACCGCTATCGCTTCAAAGTTAAGCCGGATGATCCGATGGGTATTCTGCCGATGCTCGGTATTCAGGTTCACTGGACGAGTGTTATTGGCGGTAAAGGCTGGGGTCAGGCAAAACCGATTGAACGTGCATTTGGTATCGGTGGCCTGGGGGATTATATCGACAAACATCCCTCTCTGGCCGGGGCATACACTGGCCCGAACACCCAGAATAAACC
This sequence comes from Citrobacter sp. Igbk 14, assembly GCF_028069825.1. Classification (NCBI taxonomy): domain Bacteria; kingdom Pseudomonadati; phylum Pseudomonadota; class Gammaproteobacteria; order Enterobacterales; family Enterobacteriaceae; genus Citrobacter; species Citrobacter sp. Igbk 14. The sequence continues at coordinate 134,136 of NZ_JANEWM010000004.1, read as the reverse complement.
GGACAATTACGGTGACCGGGTTGTTGATGTTGAGACATTCCTTTCCGCTGTCAACGAGGGGATCGCCATCTATAACGCGCGTGTCGGCCGTGAAACTGAGATGTGTCAGGGTGAGCTGTCATTTGACCAGGCATTCGAGCGCAGCTACAGCAATGCGGTTGTCACCCACCTCAGTGAAGAGCAAATCCGCCAGCTGATGCTGCCAGCAGAAGCCGTGACGGTGAAAACTACCGGTGAATTCTTCCTGCAGTGCGGCGGCACTCTTTATGGCCGCAAAAACAGCTACTGGAATCCGCTTCTGGCCAATATTCGCCAGCGCAAAATTACAGTGCGTTTCGACCCTCGCAACCTTCACAGCGAAGTGGCGTGTTACGACCTTGATGGCCGCTTCCTCTGCATGGCGGAATGCCGCTCAGCTGTTGCGTTCGGCGATACCGAAACAGGTCGCGAACATAGCCGCCAGCGTAAGCAGATGATGACCCATACCAAACGCGCAGCCAAAGCTCAGCGCCGCATGACGGCAATCGAGGTTAACGATCTGCTGCCAAAAGTTGCACCGGCAGAACCACCGCAGCGGCATGTTGTTGAACGTGTCTTTGCCCAGGGTAATGCACTGAAAAAAGTTCAGGAAGTCCAGGAGCATCAGAACGAGAACGATGTGATTTTCCAGACGCTGATGAAAAGTGTCAGCAAGTCGAAGAAATAAAAAAGCGACGTTTGAGCCGCCGCTTTTGAGAAGTGTTTAAAACCGTATTAACAATGGAAAAATACAGGATTAAAAACGATGACGCAAATTAACCATGATGTAATCCGTAATACCGTAAAAGGTCTGATTGATGACAAAACCATTTCTGGTGCTGCGCTGTCGCGTGAAACCGGGGTGTCTTCGTCTGCCCTTTCTCAGTTTATTAACGGCAAATATAAGGGCGACAATGATGCCGTGGCGGCATCAATCAGCACCTGGCTTGAGACCCGTAAAACTGCCCAGAGTGCGCTGCCGGAAATCCCTGATTATGTTGTGACGCCGACCTCTGAAAAAATCACGGCCGCGCTGACCTACGCCCAGTTGACCCACACCATCGCGCTCGTTTACGGGAATCCAGGTGTGGGCAAGTCGGAAGCGCTGAAGCAATACACCCGTACAGGCAACAACGTCTGGCGTCTTACTGCGAGCAAATCCCGCACGAACGAGCTGGAAACTATGTATGAGCTGGCGCTGGAGATGGGGATTTCAGATGCGCCTTATCAGCGCGGTGCGTTATCCCGCTTGTTGCGTCGCCGGCTGCGCGACACCAATGCCTTAGTCATCATTGATGAAGCGGACTGGCTGAACTATGACGCCATCGAAGAGCTGCGCATCCTCCAAGAAGAATGCGGCATCGGGCTGGCATTTATCGGCAACCATAAAGTCTATGACCGCCTGACTGGTGGTAGTCGTACCGTCGATTTTGCTCGTTTGTTCTCTCGCGTGGCAAAGAAAATTGTCATCAACAACGTGCTGGCCGCTGATGTTGATGCGTTCTGCGATGCATGGAAGGTTGACGGACGCGATGAACGCAAGCTGTTACGTGCGATTGCAAAGCGCCCAGGTGCTCTGCGCTCTCTCTCCCACATTCTGCCGCTGGCCCATATCTACGCCAGCGGTAAAAACGAGCCGGTTAATTCTGGCCATATTCATTCAGCAATGCTTGAGCTGGGGCATGCTGAAATCGTGGAGGATTAATGAATAAAGACAACGAGGTGAAATGCACTCGCTGCAGAAATATTCATAAAGAAGGCGAGCGGATAGAGGTGAGAGATAACTCATACAAGGGTATTAAAGTTTTCAGTCTTGTATGTCCCCGCTGCGGCTGTAAAAACTTTTACGATCTGAGTAAAGAGGCTAGCAAAAAATGATTAGCGAACTGATTTCCTCACATGTTCAACAAGCGATGGCCACTGAGGCATTGCTGAACAAAAAAGGCTGTCTGGTTACGGAGTTTCGCCAAACCCGTTCTCGTCCCGTCCTGGAGGTGTCATGCCCTCCGGTTGACCTGCTCAACAGCGCTGTGCGTATTGTTGAGCGTAACAATTCAGGTTCCCGCTCCGTGTGGGTAGCCAGTTTCAATGGTTGCCGGATTATCTGGAGATAAATATGACGGAAAAAATAACCGCCTATGCATGGGCATCCGGCCTGATTGAGTTCGGCCATGAAGTACCGGATGGTGCTTTACCCATTATCTCAGGGAATGAATTGCGTGTAAGAGAGCTTATTGATGTGCATGCTCGTCATTCAAGAATTAGCGAACAGCTTTTGGTTCCCGGCGTGCCAGAGGCAAATAACCAGCACGATGGTTGCACAGCATTAATAAAATTCACTGAAATTATTACAGCTGAATATTTAGAAAAATAAACGAGGATTGAGAATGAACAACCAAAATACCGTCCCACTTGGTTACCGCACCAATGCCCAGGGGCATTTAATCCCTGAATCTCAGGTCAAACCCGTGGATAAGCTGCGTGATGAAGTCGTGATGACGATTGTCGGCGCAGCACGTCAGCAGCGTCAGTTGCTGGCAGCGTTCAAACTGGAGTCTATGCAGAGAATCGCCGACTTCACAGACCTTTCGGCGTCTGAGTATGGCGTGGAGTACGGCGGCACAAAAGGCAATGTGACTCTGGTCAGTTTTGACGTCCGTTACAAGCTCATTCGCGCAGTCGGTGAGCATCGCGTATTTGATGAACGTATACAGGCGGCTAAAGCGCTGCTGCATCAGCGAATGGTCTGGCGGTGCGGATGAACGCATTATGGCCCTGGTAGATCATGCCTTTCGCGTTAACAAGCAAGGTCGCATCGACATCAACCAGGTTCTTGGCCTCCGTCAGCTCGATATCAATGACCCGAAATGGAATGAGGCGATGGACGCTGTTGCTGATGCAATTCAGGTTTCCGGCACCAGTCAGTATTTGCGTATTTATGAGCGTCAAGCGGATGGTAACTATCAGCAGATATCGCTGGATTTAGCCAAGCTTTAAATACTTTTAAATAAAACTTCAAATTGAAAACGGCGCTTGCGTCAGGGATTCGTTCGCGCCGAATTCAGCAAAAGGAATATTTTATGAAAGAACGACAGATTATTTCGACTATTACATCCAAGCCTGCTGTTTATGATGCAGCATTTGCTCTTTGGGGATATGACCGTCAGGTTTTAAAAACCGCTGAAGAATGCAATGAGCTAGCAGCTGACTGCACCCGCTTCATCACCCATAAGGCGAATGCCAGTCGTATCGCTGAAGAGGCGGCAGATGTTGAAATTATGATTGAACAGCTTCGCCACAATGGTCTTAACGAGCTAATTGAACAAGCAAAGTCCCGCAAGCTGACAAGGCTGGCTCATCGTGTTGGCGTTTGCGCTGCCCCTGTTGTGACTGAGGCTCCCCTCATCTCCTCACTCCTGAAGGATGCTCAGGAGCAGTTCGAGATTGCTGAATCACTTTATCTAGATCGTGAAACTAATAATCGCTTTGCCGCATTGGGTCTACGTCGTTGTATCGCATTAATGATGCATGCCGCTCAATTGATGATCCGCGAACAGCAACAGGCAGAACAGCGCCAAGGGGCGAAATGATGATCGACTCAATCAAAGCCGTTCTGTCCGATAAGGGCGAAATGACCTGTCTGCAACTGGTCAGTGCGACGGGAACCAGTGCCCAGTTGCTTATCAAGGCTCTGCGCAAAGCTGTGGCTCGTTCTGAACTAAAAGAGCGTAACGGTTATTACGACATTATCCGCAGCAAATCACCTGTAGCTGGTCGGCGCTCATTTGGATGGATTGAGGGTACTGAGATTCCCCGAAGCGTGATGTATCTGGCTTCCGGGCCACGTTCGGCTGAAACGGTGTTTGTATTAGTCGAGCTGGATGCCAAAAAGCAACTGCAGGGCTGGCCGCAATTTGAAAGGGCATTAATTGATATTCGCCTGGGGCATTTTCAGTGCGCTAGAACCGGGCAGATTATTACCCGACACGTCCTTAGATACCTGCCAATTGATGTACAAGGAGTTGCATGATGGTCATCGTCATCGTTTGTTATATCGCTGGCGGCGTAATCACCTTCTTTTTCATTGCAGCGCTGCGTGGAAACGGAATTATGGATAAAGAGGTTGATTCAATCAGCGATCTGGTTGCTGCCTTGGCATGGCCATTCACTCTGACGGCTCTGATTGGATGCATCACTCTTTGGTGGTTATTTGATGTGCTGGAACTGTTGTTTTTCGCCACCTCAACCTATTTCAGGAGCCGCAAATGAGCGAGAACATTGAGCAATTTAACAAGGTCCTTATTCAAAAGGATCATGAGATCGTGAATCTGGTGCGAGCCATTAATGGTCTTGATCTCGATGTTGAGGATGAGGGTCTGTCCTCAATGGTTCAGGAAGCCATACGAACGGTAAGAAGCCAGCGACATACCGTCCTTATTCTCACCGCTAAACAGATAATGGAAGCCGCGGAGTTCGCAGGTCTTGAGGTCTTTGCCGAGCCAGATAGTGACGAGCTGGAACATGAATACTGCATCCGTAGCGGGACTATCCAGGCTAGTCCAGGTGAAGGTCTGGAAGCTTATACAGGCTATCTGATTGAGTCCGCTGAATACCCGGAAGACGGCGCGGTAGCGCTTTCCGGTGAACAGCCTTTCGTTGAGTATGAGCCCGTGATAGATGATGGTTTCCTGCATCTGGCTGCAAAGCATAACGGATGGGCCGGAGCGCTGGCGAAACGCCTGCTGGCAGTGTCGGCTGTGGGGCAATGGTTCGTGGGCGATGCTACCGGCATGAGTAGCAAAACAATGGCTGCGATATTCCTTGGCGCAACGGCTGGCGATGACGGTTGTTTTCGTTATCCGCTCGACCCTGCCGATTTTGGGCGCTGCTGGCGGCTGGTTGATGCAGTACCTGCTATTCGGGATGCTTTCCCTGTGATGCGACAAGTATATCCAGCTCTGACCCCATTCATTGAGCATTGGGATGAACTGTCTGCACTGTATGTCGCAGCCGTCGAAAGCAATACTGGTAAAGCACCGGATTTATACCAGCGAATGAAAGAGTTGAGGGCTGAAATAGAATGACAACCGTAATCACAAAAGAGCAATGGCAAGGTATCGCTAATACCCTTAAATCTGGTCTTTATCGTTGGGTTGAGTTCCGGCTTGATGGGCATGGGATCCGTGTTTATCTGGCTCGAATAGCTGAGTGTGAACTTGCTTATTGCGTGTACATCAATGGCGAGATGCCACGAGCGTGGGCGGCTGATTCTGATGGTTTTTTGCCAATTTATCGTAAAGTTCTTCGCCGGGTTGTTACAAAACCGTATGCAAAAGGCATTGCCAAAATTAAGAAAGACCGTGGAGGCAGAGCATTTTTGAAAGCTAAAGAAAATGCTTGGATACATGAAACACGAGAGTCGTGGCGACCGTGGTTTGTTAGTGTTAAATCTTTAGTTTGTCAGTTCAGTAAAATTAAGGGGCTTGAGCTGGTGACTCCATTGAGTGAAGTTATGGAGGTGAAGGATGCGTGCTAATACCATCAAACTGATCCACGTGGCGCGGCGTTCGCTTGGCCTTGACGATGAGACCTATCGAGTATTTCTGGGCTCGGTTGTTCCTGGTAAGAGAAGTTGTCGCGATATGAGTGCGCAGCAGCTGCAGGCCGTTCTTGATGCGCTGAAAGAGAGAGGCTTTAAGCCGGTATCATCTAAACCAAAAGCATCATCGGGGATTGCTGGCAAAATTCGGGCAGTATGGTTCACCATGTACAATCAGGGGTTTATCACCAGTAACGACATGTCCGCGATTGATGCTTACGTTAAGCGTATTACCCGCCAGCAGAACGGCGGCGAGGGAGTGGCAAAGCTGAACTGGCTGCGTGACGAGAAAGCGAGAACTGTTCTGGAAAGTCTGAAACGGTGGCATATGCGGTGCATGCTTGAGCGTTTACCTGGCACCGGTATTAAACCCACTTATGACAGTGTATGTGCGCGCTATCAGAACATGTTGAGCATTTGCAAGGGGGCAAAATGAAACCAGAATCAAATAATATCCGCGAGCTGTCGAATGCTGAAGTCCATGCCGCTGAACTGATTGCAAGCGGCTGGCCTGAGGAGTTAATTCATGGCTGGTTAAAAAACACAGACACTGTTTATCGCTCAACCGTAATTGCTGAGCTGGTTCGGGATTATAAACTTGAACTGATATCAAAAATGAACCTGTACCGTGTTGTCTGTAATCTGGACGCAATCAGAACACAGGCAATGTCCGCTGGTGAATATGATGCTGCTGCAATTGCAGCAGCCCGATTAGCGGATCTATTATCTTCAGTCCCCAAGTCCTAACTTTTCTTTCAGCAATTTTTCTGTAAGGGCACTACCAACCTTACGCAGGAGGGCCACTGGTGCCTCCTGCGCCTCCTCTTTCAATCTTTCAAATACAGGTCGCTGGTTTAAGACGGAGGCAAAATCGTGACCACTTTGAGTAAGTCTTATAGGTCTGACGGCAAAGTTCCACCTGACACCAGAGCTGCCATAACTTGGGCGAAGCCCCAGAGAATCAAAACCAGTTTCAAGTTGCAGGCTGCTGATGAACCCATTCTCAGCCATCAATAAAAGATGGGCTATGACCTTATCTGAATCATCAGCACTGTCAATGACACCAAGCTCTGTGATCGTTACGTAAGGTTTCGGAGATTCAAGGAACACATTTAGCAGCCTTTTCATTTCATCAAGGTCAATTTTCATTAAAAACGTCTCCTATGGAAAAGTTGAACAAGTTTTATCGGAATCACAAAAGAACGTTATCAGCAAATGCTTTCAAATTAGAATGCTGTTAATTTTAAGCCACACAGTATAAAGGGAATAATTATGAAAAGAGTTTTGATGATAGCTTTACTAGCTTGGGGGGGATTATCTACATCGGCTTCTTATGCTGAGGATTTTGATCCAGAAGCTGTTGCAGCAGAGCATTTAAAAAACAGTGATTCCGTTTGGGCTGATACCAAACCCGTGAAAAAAGACCCCGCATCTGGTTTCTGGACCTGCAGTGGTATCCGTTTGCATATGGGGGTGGACTTAGGAACATGGCAAAATCTTGATACCCAAGAGCTTTTCATGCTTACAGAAAAACCAGAGAAAAAAGATGCACCAGGACCTGTTAAGAATGGAATGGCTTACCTGTATCACTCTCTGAATAATCCTGCGTATGTAAGAGGCTTTGCGGTTGATAAAGCAGGTAAACAGCTTTATATCCAAGATGAACTGAAATTTTCTAAGTACTACCGATGTAAACGCGATAACTGATCTAATCACCAATCCCGCCATAGTGCGGGATTTTTTGTATACTGACTGTGCACTTACCTTGAGGAGGGTTTATGTCACAACAGTCGGAGCTTTTTGAACACGACCCGGCCATTCACCAGTTGCTTGACCATATCGACAATATCCCAGTCGGTGAGCTTGAGCACCAATGGCCACAAATGCTGGTTGCGCTTGTCGATGTGATGGAGGCAGAATTGAAGCGCCTCGGAGTTGCTGAAGACAGCCGCTTGCTGGCGCGTAAACTGGCGCTGGCCATGTCCCACTATATGGGCGGACGTCAGTATTATCTGCCATCCGGGGACAAGCTTGTTACAGCGTTACGGGACGATCTCATCTTCTCCCGTTTCGATGGCCGCAACCTTGAAGACCTGCGCCGCGAGCATCGTTTATCTCAGACTCAGATTTACGATATCATCGCCCGTCAGCGCAAACTTCATACTCGCCGCCGTCAACCGGATTTATTCCCGCACTAACCATCTGCAACAACTGACAGCGCTCGAGAGCGCGGGTTGTACTCAGATACCGGAATCACCTCTCTAATCAGCTTTTTCTTATCCTCGGATGCAGATCCACTCACCGGATAAGCTGATGCCCCAAATACCCCGTAGTCTGAAAGCGTCATTGCTGGCGATTGCTATCGCCGGTGGCGGTTATCACGAAATGACCCGCGAGACCCTTATCCACGTCGAGGGGATCGAATATACCCCGTACCGCGACATTGCCGGCATCCTGACCGTATGTGTTGGCCATACTGGCGCTGATATCCAGATGCGCACCTACACCCATGATGAATGCATGGCGCTACTGGACAGCGATTTAAAGCCCGTTCGGGCAGTCATTAAACGGCTGGTAAAAGTCCCTTTAACCGATTTTCAGCGTACTGCGCTTGAGACCTTTGTTTTCAATACCGGCACCGGGGCATTTGCTCGTTCGACCCTCCTCAAAAAGTTGAATGCTGGTGATTTCGAAGGTGCTCGCGACCAGATGCGTCGCTGGGTCTTTGCCGCCGGCAAACCGTGGAAAGGACTGATGACGCGCCGTGAAGTTGAGATGGCCATCTGGTCTGTAGGGGATATTGATGACCTTCGCTGATCGCCTTATCGCTGCTGGCGCGGTTGCACTACTGGTCACCGTTGGTGTGGTCTGGGTAAAGGCTGAGAGAATGCACAGCGATAACGTCCAGTTACGCCGGGACTTGCAGACCCAGACGCAAGCCAGAAACACAGCAGAATGGCTGCTACACGGCCAGGAGCAAACTATCCAGATATTCAGTGCCATCCGCACGGCCAATGCCGCAGCACGGCGCGAAGACGAGAGGCTGCGCGATGAAGCTCAGAACCAGATCACCCTCATCCTTGAAAAAGACGAATGCGCTAAGCGCGATGTGCCTGCTGCTGCTGTTGAGTGGCTGCAGCGGGTCGAGAACCGCGCCCGTTCCGGTGGTGGTGACTCCGCTGCCTATTGATGCAGAACTGCTGGCGGAAACGCCTGTACCAGTGCGCCCCGCACCGTTCACATACGGTGCCTCGGTGGTCTGGAATGCGACACTGTTACTGGCTCTTGGCCAGTGCAATCGCGATAAGAGCGATGCCCGCCAGCAGGATTCAAAAAGGACTGAAATTTATGGACGCCGACCTGCTTCAGGAGGCTGAAGAGTATCTGCGGGAACTCTGGCAGCAACAAGGTTGCAGCTGGCCTGGACCTCAAATCCGGCGCTCTGAGCCTGACCGTATTTGTGCCTTATGTCGTCGCAGGCTGGGGATTGTTGAGCTGACTGGCCAGTATGAGACGTTGTGTCAGCGTTGTTATTCAGGGAGTTAAACGTGGGCATTTATGAACTTATCGGTCTATGGCCATATCTGTTACCGGTTGCGTTTGGTGGGGTTGTCTGGGCTATGCGCCGCACGTTTGCCAGTACTGAGCGGGTAGAGAAGCTGGAAAATCGCCTCACCGAGATGGAAACCAAATACGCCAACATGCCAGGCGTTGAAGATATGCAGGAAATGCGCCTGCGTATGACGGAGATGGCTGGAGATATGAAGGTTATCGGCCAGCGCGTGCAGTCAATGACCCACCAGATTGAATTGTTACTGGAAAATGCGGTGAACCGGAGTAAATGATGATTAACGATATTCTGACGGAAGACCAGAGGCTGGTCATTCTTCGCAGCCTGATGGACTGCAACAACGAAGCGAACGAAAGCATCCTGAATGACTGCCTTGATGCCTATGGCCACAATATTTCACGCGACCTCGTTCGCACTCATATTGACTGGCTTCAGGAGCAAGGGCTGGTGACGATTGAAAACCTGCGAGGTTTCTATGTCGTCACTATCACCGGTCGGGGGCAGGATGTTGCCGAAGGCCGCGCCCGTGTTTCTGGTGTTAAAAAGCCACGCGCTCGCTGAGGTCTGTTATGGAACCGATTAAACCCACTCGTGGCCGAGCTTCCAAGGTCGATTTACTGCCTGAAAACGTGCGTAAAACCCTGCATGAAATGCTGCGTGATAAAGCCATTCCCCAGGCGCAAATCCTTGAAGAGATTAATGCTCTGATTGATGGCGCGGGTTTGTCAGAGGATATGCGCCTTTCCCGTTCTGGTCTTAATCGCTATGCCACCAGTGTTGAGCAGGTCGGACACAGTATGCGCCAGTTGCGTGAGGCAACATCGCAACTGACGGCCGAACTGGGTGATAAGCCAATGGGCGATACCACCAAACTTATCCTGGAAATGGCGCGTGGCCAGTTGTTCAAGTTGTTTATGGCACAGGCTAATAACCCGGACACGCAAGTCGATATCGATGTGCTGAAAAACGCCATGCTGGCCGCACAACGTCTTGAAGCTACAGCCATGTCCAGTCACAGGCGCGAGAAAGAGATCCGCCAGGCCTTTGCAGAAGAAGCGGCTAATGCTGTCAGCGACGAGCTGCGGGGCACGGATGGGATGAGCGAAGAGCTTGAGCAGCGTATCCGCAACGTTCTGTTAGGGAAAGCATGATATGGCTTCCCCTAATAAAAGACTCACCCCACTCAGTCAACCGCGCCAGATTGACCTGCAGGAAGAAGCCAGCAAACTTGGCGTCGATATCGTCACCGATGCCGGCAGCATAAACCCGGCAACTGAATCGGTGTTTCTTCCCTATCAGGCCCGCTGGTTCAGTGATGAAAGCCAGATTTGTATTGCCGAAAAATCCCGCCGTACCGGTCTGACCTGGGCAGAAGCTGGCCGCAACGTCATGACCGCAGCCAAACCCCGCAAGCGCGGTGGCCGCAATGTCTTCTATGTTGGCTCCCGCCAGGAGATGGCGCTGGAGTACATCGCCGCTTGTGCCCTGTTTGCCCGTGCTTTCAACCAGCTGGCAAAAGCCGACGTCTATGAGCAGACCTTCTGGGACAGCGATAAGAACGAAGAAATTCTGTCGTACATGATTCGCTTTCCGAACAGCAATTTTAAGATCCAGGCGCTGTCCTCGCGGCCGTCAAACCTGCGTGGCCTGCAGGGTGACGTCGTTATTGATGAAGCCGGTTTCCATGAGTCGCTTGATGAGCTGCTTAAAGCGGCGTTTGCACTGACCATGTGGGGCGCTCGTGTACGCATCATCTCCACGCATAACGGCGTTGATAATCTGTTTAACCAGTACATTCAGGACGCGCGAGAGGGCCGGAAAGATTATTCCGTTCATCGTATTACCCTGGATGACGCGATCAGTGATGGTCTGTATCGCCGTATCTGCTACGTCACGGGTCAGGAGTGGTCCGCCGAAAAAGAGAAAAAATGGCGTGATGACCTTTACCGCAATGCCCCTAACAAAGAGAGCGCCGACGAGGAATACGGCTGCGTGCCGAAAAAGTCTGGCGGTGCTTACCTTTCCCGCGTACTGATTGAAGCAGCAATGACGCCGGAGCGTGATATTCCGATCCTGCGCTTTGAAGCACCTGACGATTTTGAATCCTGGTCGCCAGAACTGCGGGAAGCGGAAGTTTCAGCATGGTGCGAGAAAGAGCTGGCCCCGTTACTGGCGGCGCTCAACGTCCAGCATAAGCACGCCTTTGGTGAAGACTTTGCGCGTAATGGCGACCTGACAGTCTTTGTCCCGCTGGAAATCACCGCAGACCTGTATAAGCGTGAGTGCTTCCGCGTTGAGCTGAAGAACGTCACCTATGACCAGCAGCGTCAGATCATGCTGTTTATCCTGGCGCGTTTACCTCGCTTTATTGGTGCCGCTTTTGATGCCACCGGTAATGGTGGGTATCTCGCTGAGGCTGCGCGTCTGGTGTATGGCCCGGAGATGATTGACAGCGTGCACCTGTCTGCAGCCTGGTATCAGGAATGGATGCCAAAGCTAAAAGGTGAATTTGAGGCGCAGAACCTGATTATCGCCCGTCACCAGACAACGCTGGATGACCTGCTCAATATCAAGGTCGTTAACGGCGTTCCCCAGATTGATAAGGGCAGAACCAAAGACGCCAATGCCAGTGGCACCGGTGGCAAACGTCACGGTGACTTTGCGGTAGCACTGGCGATGGCGGTGCGGGCTTCTTATATGAATGGTTTTGTCATCGACGAAGACAGCGTGCAGGCGTTGCCCGGTAAGCGCCGGGAAAATGCGCACGATGATGAAACCCATGATGACTACCACGAATTTGAAAGAGGATGCTGGTAATGGGCCGTATTCTGGATTTAACGGGCAATCCCTTCGATTTTGATCCTGATTTGCAGACGGCGCAGGAATCACTGGTGATGATGGCAAAGCGTACCCAGGAGCACCCTTCCAGTGGTATCACGCCAAACCGTGCCGCCATTATCCTGCGTGACGCAGAACGCGGAGACCTGACGGCTCAGGCTGACCTCGCCTTTGATATGGAAGAAAAAGACACGCATCTGTTTTCCGAGCTGTCAAAGCGCCGGCTGGCCATTCAGTCTTTACCCTGGAGCATTCAGCCACCGAAAGACGCCACTCCGCAGGAAAAGAAAGATGCGGCCATGCTCGATGAGATGCTGCAGGACGCTGCCTGGTTTGAGGACGGCATTTTTGATGCCGGTGATGCCATCCTCAAGGGCTACAGCATGCAGGAGATCGAATGGGGCTGGCTGGGTAAACAGCGCGTACCCGTTGCGCTTCACTGGCGTGATCCTGCGTTGTTCTGCACGCCAGAAAGCAATCTGAACCAGCTCAGGCTGCGTGATGGCAGCGCCGACGGTGTTGAACTTCAGCCGTTTGGCTGGTTCCGCCATCAGGCTAAATCCCGCTCAGGGTATGCCGGTACGCTGGGTCTGGTCCGTACGCTGGTCTGGCCGTTTATCTTCAAAAACTATTCGGTGCGTGATTTTGCTGAGTTTCTGGAGATTTACGGCCTACCGATGCGCGTGGGCAAGTACCCAACCGGCGCAACCTCCCGAGAGAAATCCACTCTGATGCAGGCAGTCATGGATATCGGGCGTCGTGCTGGCGGTATTATCCCGATGGGTATGGCGCTGGAGTTCCAGAGTGCGGCCGATGGCCAGGCAGACCCGTTCCAGGCGCAAATCAGCTGGGCTGAGCGCTCCATGTCAAAAGCTATTCTGGGGGGGACGCTGACCACGGAAGCCGGTGACAAAGGTGCTCGTTCGCTGGGTGAAGTCCATAACGAAGTCCGTAAAGAGATCCGTAATGCCGACCTGCGGCAACTGCGTCGCTCTGTCAACCGTGACCTGATTTATCCGTTGCTGGCAGTCAACAGCCGAACCACCCTCGACCCGTGCCGTTTGCCGGGTATTGTGTTTGATTCCGGGGAATACGAAGACCTCTCCATGTTTGCGGAGGCCATCCCGAAACTGGCGGCAGGCATGCCGGTGCCGGTGTCCTGGATTCAGGAAAAACTGAATATCCCGCAGCCGAATGGTGACGAGCAGGTATTCCGCGCCGCGCCTGTGGCTGAAGGTCTGCCAGTGGTGAACGGCCAGGCCAGTCTGAGTGCGACAGACCTGAAGCAGACTGATGATATTGACGATATGGGCGCGGCGGTGACGCCGGACGCGTTTAAACAGGCCATTGATCCGCTTTTAAAGCCCGTTATCGCCAGCATTATTAAAAATGGTCCTGAATCGGCGATGCAGGATGCGGCGACGCTCTATCCCGAACTGGATGATGCAGCGCTTATCGACCTCCTGACCCGCGCTATCTTTGTTGCTGACCTGTGGGGGCGCATCGATGGCACAGGCAGTTGATTTGGCTTATGCCGCACGGTTACCCCCAAAAGAGGCGGTCTCTTATTTCAGAGCCAGGGGGCATAACGTCACCTGGAACTGGTATGAGCAACTGACGGACGCGCATGCCCGCGCGTTTACCGTCGCTAAAGCGGTGCGGCTTGATGTGCTTAACACCATTCGTGACGAGGTTGATCGCGCTGTCCACGACGGCATCACGCGTCAGGAGTTTACCCGGACGCTGGCACCGCGCCTGCAGAAGCTGGGATGGTGGGGAAATCAGATTGTTGTCGATACCGAGGGTAATGCGAAAGAAATTGAGCTGGGCAGCCCGCGCCGGCTTGCCACCATCTATAACGTAAATATGCGCACGGCTTATAACAGCGGCCGTTATGCGCAGATGATGAATAACGTTGAGGATTACCCGTTCTGGCAGTATGTGGCCATTGATGATGGTCGTACCCGCCCGGAACATTGGAAGTTGCACCTGATGGTATTTCGTTTCGACGATATTTTCTGGGCAACTCATTATCCACCGAATGGCTGGGGCTGCCGTTGTCGCGTCAGGGCGTTGTCTGCTGAACGTATGAAAGCGCTGGGGCTGAAAGTCAGTTACGGGGCATCTTTCGTGCACACCCATGACGTTGACGCCGGCATTGATGAGACCACGGGGGAAATCTTCAGGGCGGAGTCCACGACATTTGATAACGGCCGCGTGAAGATGACGCCCGATGTGGGCTGGTCGTATAACCCAGGTTCAGCGGCGTTCGGCACTGACCAGGCGCTTATTCGTAAGGTTATCGAGACCCGCGACCCGCAGCTGCGTGAGCAGGTTATCCAGTCGCTCAATAACAGCCGAGAGCGCCAGCTGGCATTTTCAGTATGGGCAAAACGAACCCTCGCCAGCGGCCGCGCCGGTGATGCCGTTCAGACGCTGGGCTTCATGTCAGAATCCGTTGCCGCGATGGTCAGAGCGAGAGCTGGTGCTGAGCCAGCCCGATTATTGGCCATCACCGAAAAAGGTCTGTCTGATGCGGTTTCCGCTGCAGATCCAAAACTCAGTGATACCGATGTACAACAGTTACCAGCGCTGATGGCTCAGCCTCAGGCGGTATTGTGGGATAACGCCAGGAATTTGCTCCTGTATGTAACGCCTGCAGATGATGCCGGACAGCAGATAGTTATCCGCACAGAGCCCGCAGTGAAGAAAGGCAGCGACCTGCTTGACCAGGTTGTCAGCCTGTCACGGGTAAGCCTGAGCAGCCTGCAATCAGCGGTTAGCGCTGGCTCGCTTGAAGTGATTGAGGGTCGTCTGGGGATGAAGGAGGCACCATGAGTATTGAACTGGCGGTTGTGCTCGATATCAACAGGATCCAGGCGGCGTTCATCAACCTGGGGGCAATGGCCAACGATGGGGCCATTCCTCGTGCCGCAGCTGCAGCACTGCTTTCCTCCACGGAGAACGCCTTTGAACAGCAGGCAGACCCGGTCACCGGTGAGCACTGGGCCAGCTGGAGCGATCCTTATCTTGCGTGGCGTGAGAAACATAATTATGTTCCAGGCACCATCCTGACCCTGAATGGCGATCTGGCCAGGAGCATCACCACGGATTATGGCCCGGACTGGGCGCTGATTGGTTCGCCGATGATTTATGCTGCGATTCATCAGTGGGGTGGTAAAGCGCGATATACTATCCTTGAAGCCCGTCCTTACATGGGGCTTGATAAGGTCGGTCGCAAAGAGATATACACCGCTATCGAAAAACGTGCTCAGGCGGCTCTCAAACCATAGTATGAAATTTGCTATACGTTGACGCTCGTAAAATCTTTTAAACGCGTACAGAGAGATTTAAACGTGTTTTAAATGGGGTTGCGTCCGTTCTCCCGCTTCGCTTTCCATCCGGTTCATTGTTTTCAGTCAGATACCGGAATCACCTGCATTTTCTTCCCCGCGTAAAAATGGCCTGAGTTTCTCAGCAACGAGCAGGCCATGAAAACAAAACCTTCCTCTTTTGGTATCGCCATTCTTGCGGCCACCGTCGGTGATGACGGCTGGTGCCAGTTGCTCCCTGCCGGGCGTTTTCGTGCCCGTGATGGTCGTCCGTTCGAGGTTGCTGATGGCTGGTATATGGATGCGGCTATTGCTGCTCGTCTGATTGATGGCGTTCGGGCTCTCGGCCAGGACGTTCTGATTGATTACGAACATAACCAACTGCGTAAAGACGAGGGACTTTCTCCCGATGAGCTGAAAGCGGCTGGCTGGTTTAACGCTGACGAAATGCAGTGGTGTGACGGTCAGGGGCTGTTTATTAAACCCCGCTGGACTCCGGCTGCTCTGGCTTACATCACCAATGAAGAATACGGCTTCCTTTCTGCTGTTTTTCCTTACGACCTCGTTACTGGCGCACCAACCGTGCTGCGCATGGTAGCGCTGACCAATGACCCCGGCGCAACCGGCATGCAAAAGCTGGCGGCGCTTGCTGCTTCCTTTGATGAGCTCACTAACCACCCACATGAGGGACATCCCATGAATGAACACCTGCGTCAGCTGCTGGCGCGACTCGGTATCACGCTGGCAGAGAGTGCTGCCGTGACCGATGAGCAGGCCACAGCTGCACTGTCAGCTTTTGATGTGCTCAAGGGCAAGGCAGATAAGCACGACGAACTGAGCACCCGCGTGACTGCACTCAGTGCAGAACTGGTGACGGCGAAAGCCGAACCCGGCACGCCAGACCTCACCAAATGGGTACCGGTGGAAACCTATAACGCCATTCGCCAGGAGCTGGCAGTGGTGACTGGCAAGCATTCCACCGTCTCCCTGAGTGCGGTCCTGGATAAAGCGGAAACCGAGGGGCGCATCTTCAAATCGGAGCGTGCTTACTTTGAAAAAGTCGGTGCGCAGGTAGGTGTTGCCGCGCTCTCCGCTCAGCTTGACGCCAAACAGCCGATTGCGGCGCTGACTGCGCTGCAGACCGCGACGACCAGTATCCCTGATACGCGCCGCGAAGGTCTGACGGCGCTGTCTGCAGATGAAAAATCAGCAGCAAAAGCACTCGGCATGTCTGAAGCCGACTATCAGAAACTCAAAGAGGAAGACGATAAATGATCGTAACCCCAGCCTCCATTAAAGCCCTGATGACCTCATTCCGTAAGGATTTTCAGGGTGGTCTGGATGGTGCGCCATCCCAGTACCAGAAAATCGCCATGACGGTACCGTCATCGTCCAAATCCAACACTTATGGCTGGCTGGGTAACGCGCCGCAGTTGCGTGAGTGGGTCGGTGCGCGAGTCGTGAACCAGATGGCGGCCAGCGCCTACACCGTAGCCAACAAAACGTATGAAGGTACGGTTGGTATCAGTCGTGACGATTTCGAAGATGACAACCTGGGCGTTTACAGCCCGATGTTCTCTGAGCTGGGTCGTTCTGCTGCAGTGCAGCCCGATGAGCTGGTGTTTGGTCTTCTGAAAGATGGCTTTAACCAGGCGTGCTACGACGGCCAGAACTTCTTTGATACCGATCACCCTGTCTATCCAAAAGTGGACGGCACCGGTACAGCGAAGTCTGTGGCGAACGTCTTCCAGCAGTCAGCGCAATGGACAGGCGACAGCTGGTATCTGCTGGATTGCTCTCGTGCCATCAAGCCGCTGATCTTCCAGGACCGCCGAAAAGCCGAACTGGTTTCCAAAACGACTATCACTGACGAACACGTATTCACCGATAACGAGTTTTTGTTCGGTGTCAGTTGCCGTCGTGCTGTGGGCTTTGGTTTCTGGCAGATGGCGATGGCCATGAATGCCGATCTGACGCTCGACAACCTCTGGACCGGCTGGACCACCATGCGCAAATTCCACGCCGATGGTGGTCGTCCTCTGGGGCTACGCCCGACGCATCTGGTGGTCACGCCGGGGAATGAGAAGGCGGCAATCCAGTTGCTGGAGCGTGAACTGATTGCCGGCACCAACGGCGTCGTCAGTAACGAAATGAAAGGCAAGCTGGAACTGGTGGTCGCTGACTACCTGTAAATCACCTGCAGTCTGAACCGACGTTAAAGGCGGTTAATCCGCCTTTAACCTGCCGTTTAACGTGGATTCAAAGGGAGAACCCATGTCATGTCAGAAGAACTTAAGCAAGGTATTGAAGGCACTTCACCGACTCGCGAAACAGCTGGCAATCAGCTTTTCGACCTGGTGGTCAAATGTTACCGGGACGTATACCGCCGCGCCGGCATCCCGTTTACCCGTGGTGAGAATCGCGTGGTGGGCGTCACTGAAGCGCAAGTGCGTATTCTCGAAGGCGACAGCGTCCTCAAAATCGTATCTGGCACGCCAGCACAGGACCCGGAAGAACCAGGGGCCCTGGACAACGTGGGCCTGGGCAGTGAGCTGACGACTGAAAAACTGAATGAGCCGCCGCTGAACGAGCGCATCATTCTGGCCGTCGCGGGTCTGGACAAGTCCAGCGCTGAGCATTTCACCTCTGCGGGAAAACCGCGCGTGGCTGCTGTGTCTGCCGCTCTGGGGGAAACCATCACCAGTGAGCAGCTCAATGCGGCGCTGGCCACACAGGGTGAGGACGCGTAATGACCTATGCCACTGTCGCGGATATGGTGTTTCGTTATCAGCGCCGCAATCTGGATCTGCTGACCAAAACGCGCTCAGACAATAACCAGCCAGATGACAGCGTTATTGAAGCTGCTCTGGCCGATGCTACCGCCATGATGGATAGCTACATTGTTGCCCGTTACACATTACCACTGACAGTGGCCCCGGCGACGTTGCCGCAGGTCTGTTGTGTCATCGCCTGGTACTTCCTGCAGGACACGCGAGCGACAGAGCAATCCACCCAACGCTATAAGGACGCCATCCGTTGGCTGGAGGGCGTCCGGGACGGAAAGATTCCGCTCGGCACTGATGCTGCAGGCAGTGCGCCTGACGGTGAAAATCTGGTCCAGGTGGTCTCTGACTCGCCGGTATTCAGCCGCAAGCAACAGGGGTTTATCTGATGATCGGCGATACCGAAACCGCGCTGCTTGAGGCCGTTAAAGGGCTATTCGGCAACACCTTGCGTGATGTTGATACCCATCCGGGTACATGGGATGACGTCGCTATCAAGCGCATGCTGCTGAGTGAGCCTGCTGTTTATCTCGCCTGGCTGGGCTGTGGTCCAGGCCGGACCTCCCGCGAGGTTGAAAGTCATTGGGTCTTCTATGTATGCGCCAGCATGCTGAACGGCCGCGAAGGTGATCGGCTGGGTATCTACCAGATTGTTGAGCGCCTGGTGGCGGGGATTAACTGGAAGACATTCGGCTCAACAACCGGCATGAAGCTGACCAAGGGGCAAAACCTCTATACCGATGCGCAGGGTGGCGCGGGATGTGCGCTTTACGGCCTTTATTTCAGCGGGACCACGCCCATCGATACCAGCATTGATCTCAGCTCTCTGGATGACTACGAACGCCACTGGCAGACGTGGAAGCAACCAGATGGCACACCGCCTTTTGAGGCGCATATCAACGTAAACGAGAAACAACCATGACTGATGTGCTGAAGATTAAGCCGGCTCCCGGCCGCACCGTTCGCGACCCGCAGACCATGAAACTGCTGGCCGCAGGCGGTGAGACCAAGCCGCAAAACAGTTTCTGGCTGCGCCGCCTCAAAGATGGCGACGTGCTCCCGGTAGAAGCCACTAAGAAAGGTGAGAAATGAGCGATATCTCTTTTGATTCGATCCCTGCAGGCGGCGCGATTCGCGTTCCTCTGGCGTATATCGAGTTCAACAACAGCAACGCCGTTTCCGGCACTCCTGCGCCACGTCAGCGTGTTCTGATGTTCGGCCAGCGAGCTTCTGACGTTAATCAGAAGCCGGTGGGGTCGGTGCCGGCGAATACGTTGACACGTATTTACTCCCCGTCTCAGGCGTCTGCAGCGTTTGGTCAGGGGTCGATGATCCACCTGATGGCAACCGAGTTCCTGAAACTTAACCGCGTTGCGGAGCTGTACTGCATCGCCCAGGGCGATGGCACGGGTGTTGCTGATGCCGCCACCATTAAGCTGAGCGGTACAGCAACGGAGAACGGCACGCTGGTGACTTATATTGCTGGTGTTCGTATTCCTGCCACCGTTAAGACCGGCGATAAAGGCGCGGATATCGCGCAGAGTCTGGCTGACCTGATTAATGCAAAATACGATCTGCCGGTGACAGCGACTGTTGTACCCGATAACGGCGGCGCGAACGCCGACCCGACGCATGCCGATGTGAAGTTATCGGCTAAGTTTCTCGGCCGCTCCTGCCCGACGGATACGCGCTTCAACTATTACGATCAGGAAATGACACCTGGTGGCATTGTGGCCACAGTGACCTATCCGGCTGATACCAACAGCAACCCGGACCTGTCGGCCTCTATCGCCGCGATGGGCGATTTACAGTTTAAATACCTGGTTATGCCCTATACCGACCCTGCCAACCTGAACCTGCTGCGTACCGAACTGGTGGAGCGCTGGGGGCCAATCAACCAGGCTGACGGTATTGCATTTACCAGCTATCACGGCCCGATGGGGAGCCTGACCACGTTCGGCCAGTCCCGCAACGATCACCTGCTGTGCTGTCTGGGTGCGCCGGCGACACCACAGCCTCAGTATGTATGGTGCACCAGTATTGCGGCCGTTGCGGCGGCGTCACTGAGCATCGATCCGGCCCGACCGCTGCAGACGCTGGTCGTCAGTAACCTGATGCCGCCGGTACAGACGGACCTCTTCACCTGGCCTGAGCGCAACGGGTTGTTATTCGATGGCATCAGTACCTTCACCGTGAACGATGGCGGCCAGGTGCAGATTGAGCGGTTGATCACGACTTACCGAACCAACAGCTACGGAGACCCGGACCCGTCATATCTGAACGTTGAGACCATCGCGACACTGAGCTATCTGCGCTATTCGACCCGCGTGCGTATTACGCAGAAATTCCCGCGCCATAAGCTGGCTGACGACGGTACAAACTTCGCGCCGGGTCAACCGGTAGTGACCCCGTCGATTATCAAAACGGAGCTGCTGGCGCTGTTTACTGAGTGGGAGGAAGCCGGTCTGGTTGAAGACTTCACCACCTTTAAAGACGAACTCTACGTGGTGCGCAACATAAGCGATCGTGACCGTGTTGATGTGCTGGCTGGGCCAAACCTCATTAACCAGTTCCGCATCTTCGCAGAACAGATCCGCTTCATTCTCTAAGGGGGGAATATGTCAAATCAACGTCAGGGCGTCGCCTTTATCCGCGTCAATGGCCTGGAACTTGAGACGCTGGCGGGCTGTACCTTCACGCCAGCCGGTGACAGTCGTGAGACTATTAAAGGTAGCCGCGTGTATGGCTTTAAAGCGTCACCGCGTGAGGCATCGCTTGAGTGCAAAATTCCCGGCGGCAGCGGCATTGGTCTGGATGAAATCATCGGCTGGACTGACATTACGGCTGAGTTTAAGGCCGATACCGGGGAAACCTGGATGATGCCAAACGCCTGGCAGACCGATGATCCACAAAACAGCGACGGTGAAATCACCATCAAACTCGCGGCCAAAACCAGCAAACGCATCGCATAAGGAGTCACCATGACCGAGTTTAAAAGCCCTGAGCAGGAAGCAATGGAGTTTCAGCAGGAAATTCTGGATGCACTGACGAATGGCACATTCCGCCTGCTTGACGGCATCCCGTTCGGCACCGGCGAAGAAATGGAAATGCAGTACGACATCAAATTTCGCGAGCTGACGGCCGGCGACATCATTGATGCGCAAATGGCCTCCGAGCGTGTCGTTGAGACTAAAGCGGGTCCGCAGCTGGTGAGTTCACCTTCTCAGATGGGGCTGGAGATGTTGCGCCGGCAGATTGCAACAGTCGGCGTCATTAAAGGTCCATTATCGCTGATTCTGCTCAAAAAAATGTCCCAGCGTGATTTCCACCGTGTCTCACTGGCGACCGATTTACGTGATGTTGCTCAGGCTGCTGCGATGACCCCTGACCGGGGGCGAGTGGCTGCAGTGTCGGAATGAGATTGAACAGGCGGCTATAGCGGTCGGCGTCATGCTTAAAGGGGGCCCGGAATGGGCCCTTTCTCTTCCGCTCTCCCGCCTTTTCCGACACTGCAAGCAGGCTGAAACCCTCTTTAAAAGGTAATTATCATGGCTGGGCAATTTCGCGCCTCAATCATTATTGATTTAATGGGCAACATTGCCCAGCGTTCCCGCCAGTTCTCCGGGAACATCTCCTCAATGGCTCGCAGCAGCCAGACGGCGATGAACGGTCTGCGCAATTCCGTAGCCAGTGTTTCAAACTCCATTGACCGCCTCGGTTCCTCGGCAACCCGCACGTTCGGCATGCTCACTGCTGGCGGTGCAACGATTGCCGGCCTCGGCTACACCGCCAATAAGCTATTTATCAGCATCGCGGCCACGCGTGAAAACCAGCGAATAGCGATGAGTTCCCTGTACAAAGGCAATAAGCAACACGCTAGTGAGATGATGCAGTGGGCGATCCAGAATGCTAAGGATTCCACATGGGGGTTAACGGGCGTTGTTGGAGAACTTATAAGCTCCAAGTCTTTTGGAATGTCCGACGAGCAGACCAAAAACTTTATAACCATGTTACAGGACGTGGGGGCGCAAAAAGGCTGGGATTTAAACGCGGCACAAGGGGCATCCCTGCAGTTAAAACAGATGTTCTCCCGCCAGCAAATTACGGCTGCGGATGCAAATCTTCTTACTGGCTACGGCATCAATGTTTATCAAATTCTTGCTGATAGATGGAACAAAGATGTCACAAAGGTCCGTCAAGCTGGCGAAAAAGGCAAGCTGGGGATTATGTCGATTATCCAGCTCTTTCAGGCGATCAGCGAAGAATCCAAAGGTGCTCAAAAAAATGCCATGAATGGTTGGACGGGGCTGACCGCACAGTTGGGGGATGTGTGGGAAGACTTCGCCGATAAACTGATGAATAAAGGGCCTTTCGAGATAC
Source organism: Citrobacter sp. Igbk 14 (assembly GCF_028069825.1). Classification (NCBI taxonomy): domain Bacteria; kingdom Pseudomonadati; phylum Pseudomonadota; class Gammaproteobacteria; order Enterobacterales; family Enterobacteriaceae; genus Citrobacter; species Citrobacter sp. Igbk 14. Next base: position 111,615 of record NZ_JANEWM010000004.1, on the reverse strand, counting down.
TTAAAGGCCGTGTTAAAGGTGTGCTCGACTGGTATGGCCAACTGAGTAAACCCGGAGCAAATGGTGTAAGTGGTGTTGACCAGCTAACCGATGAGTTAGCCGCTAATTTCCAGACCGCCTTCGACACGATAAAGAGTGCAGCTGCTGAAACCTGGCGATACCTGGAGATGGGAAAGAACGCCCTGAGTTGGGTGGATGACAATATTGTCAGCCTCAAAACGATGGCCAAGGTCATTGGCGGTATCTGGCTGGCGAACAAGGCACTTCGTATGGGCGGTGCTATCGTTCGCCCAACCTGGCAGGTTGCCACCTCGCCATACCGTGCCTATCGGTGGATGCGCGGGCGTAACCAGCCTGGCGCGGGTGGACCAGGCATGCCGCCGATTATGAGCAACCCACAACTCATTCAGCAGGTCTTTGTGACCAACTGGCCGACGTCGTTCGGCGGTGGTGATGTTGTCGCCGGCAACGGAAAGCGTAAACGAGGTCCCGGCCGTGGTCGTGGCACCAGTGTCCCGGTTGTGCCATCTCCTGCAGCAGCTCCTGCAGCAAAAGCGGGTCTGTTTTCCCGTATCTTCAGTGGTGCTGGCTCGATGCTTGCTGGCGCAGGTTCTGCTATCAAAGGCGCGGGCAGTTGGGTGGCCAACAGTGCGATTGGCCGTGTGGCCGCAAAAGGTGCCGGTGCACTGGGCTGGCTGGGGCGTGGCGCAGGTCGTATGTTCTCCCGCCTCGGTGGTCCATTGATGGCCGGGGCTATGATGGCACCGACGCTCATGGATGAAAATGCCACAACCGAGGATAAAGGGTCAGCTATTGGCAGCACCGCCGGTGCCTGGGGTGGTGGCGCTGTGGGGTCGCTACTGGGGCCAATGGGTACGGTTGCCGGCGCAACGCTGGGCGGTGTGCTGGGTGATTATCTCGGCGGCTGGCTTGGCAACGTGTACGCCAAATTCTCTGGCAGTGACGGCAACAATCAGCCGCAGACCCCGCCACCAGAACAGAAAGTCAGTGCGCAGGCTCAGCTGAAAATTCAGCTGGCTGACGGCCTGCAGATAACCAGCACCAATATCCAGGAAGACGGGATGGGCATGAACGTCTGGACTGGTCAGAACCTTTACCCTTACTGATGAGATAAGCCATGTTTGAAGGTACAGTCGCCAGTGTGAACTCTCTCCGTGACGGGCTGGGGGCGCTGGGTTTAAAAAATAACAAACCAGATGGAAAAGGAACATTTCGTAATGTGCCGTTCCTGATTTTCCGTGACCAGCGCATGACCGGTGGTCGTCGTCTCGTTAAACGCGAATATCCACTGCGCGATAAAGGTGGTGCGATTGATCTGGGCCGAAAACTCCATGAATTCTCCTTCTCTGCCTGTCTGCTGGGCAAAGATGCACAGCAGCTAAAGGAAAACCTGATTGAGGCACTCGATGATGCCGGCGCGGGGGAGCTGACACACCCGGATTTTGGCACGGTGCAGGTACTGGTTGAAACATGGGAATGTCGCCACTCGGCAGATGAACTGAATTACTACGAGTTTACGATCACCGTTTATCCGGCCGCAGAAGATGAGGCACCAGAGCCATCTGCAGATACCGCAGCTGCAGTCACCGCCAAAAAAGACAGCCTGTTTGGTTCGCTGGGTGATACGCTTTCCGATGCCTGGCAGACAGTTCAGGAAGCAACAGACGGCGCAACGGCCGTGGCTGACGCTATCAGTGGCGTTTATGACGATATTGCCAGTGCAATTGAAAATGTCGGTATTCTGGGTAGTGTTAACGGGCTGTTGTCTGCCGTTACCCAAGTCAAAGGGATGGCAACACGGCTGGTTAATGCGCCAAAATTACTGGCCGCGAATTTGTTGGGGGCGCTTTCCGGGATCGCATCTGTTGCGGATAATGATGCTGGATTTAAAGCGTATGAACGCATTGGCGTTAATCTGAAGCGTCGGCAGGCTGCTACGGATACCGCTCATCTTGATCCGGCCGCTGCAGCGAACATCAATACGTTGTATTATGTTGCGACCGTCGCCACACAGACCAGCCAGGCTGAAGCGGCATCTGCCGTTCTGACTGATGCGCTGGCCACTGATGATGGACTCTCCCGCACTCCAGAACTGACGACCACGACGCCAGTCAGCTCAGTCTCCACACCTTCAACAACTCAGCAGGACTCAGCTGCCGGAATCACCCGGAGCGATTCAACTTCTGTAGCCTCAGAGAACAGTCCGGCATCGTTTCCACTCTTTGAAAGCCAGGCTGATATCGAACGGGTTACCAGTGAACTGGGCCAGATGCTGGATGACAGCGCCATTGCTGCTTCTGATGCCGGATTTACGACCAGCAGCCTTGAACTGGCCACATTTCGTCTAGTGGTGATTAACGATTTGCGCACTCGCGGTATTCAACTGGCGAATGTCCGCAACGTCACCCTAAATCAGACGGAGCCGGCACTGGTTGCCCTGTATCGCGAAACTGGTGACAGCCTTTACTGGCAGCGTTTTGGTCGCCGGAACAATGTACCCAATCCGCTCCTGATGCCAGGGGGCGTTTCTCTGGAGATCCTTGATGGCTGACGTCGAATTACGCACCGCAGGAAAGATTTTTGCCGGGTGGACGACCATCAATATTAACCGCTCCATCGAATCACTCTCCGGCTATTTCGAACTAGGTGTCAATGTTCAGCCAGAAACCGATTTATCATCACTTTCTCCGGGTCAACCTTTTACCCTCACCATTAATGGCCAGACGGTCATTACAGGTTATCTCGATGGCCGTCGTCGCAACATGACGGCCGACTCGATGTCCATCACCATCTCCGGCCGCGATAAAACAGCTGACCTGATTGACTGCGCGGCTATCTATCAGGGCCGTCAGTGGAAGGGGCGCACGCTTGAGCAGATTGCGCGTGACCTGTGCAGCCCTTATAAGGTGGCTGTTCGCTGGGAGCTGACAGACAGCGAATCCTCAGCGCCGTTTCCGTCCTTCACACTCGACTACTCAGAAACCGTCTATGAGGCGCTGGGGCGTGCCAGCCGCGCCCGTGGTGTATTGATGACCAGCAATGCCGCCGGTGAGCTGGTATTCACCCGCGCGGATGAAACCCAGACAGATAAGCTGATCCTCGGTGAGAATCTGATTGAGATGGAGTTTGAAGAGGACGATCGTGACCGCTTCAGTGACTACATCGTTGCTGGCCACGGCCGCGCCAGCGGCAAAGCCGGTGATGACCAGAGTGCCAAAAACATCGCCAGTCAGAAAGCTGAGGTGAAAGACTCCGATATCACGCGCTACCGCCCGACGATCATCCTTGCTGACAGTAAAACGGATTCCAAAGGTGCCAGCGGCCGCGCGACACGTGAAATGCGTCGTCGCCTAGCTAAATCACGCACCTTCGAGGCGAAAGTAGACGGCTGGCTGCGCCGCGATGGTTCGCTGTGGATGCCTAACCTGCTGGTCGATATCGATGCATCCCGCTTCAGTATCACCACGGGACCGCTTTTAGTCAGCAAAGTCGTACTGGCGCTGGATGATCGCACCGGCATCATGACCACGCTGACGCTTACCCCGCGCGATGGCTGGCTGGTACCAATTGAGCCGGACAGTAAAACGAAAAAATCCCGTAAAAGCGAGGATAAGAGCGGTGTGGATGCGCTGGCTGAAGAGTATTACCGCAAGCACCCGGAGAAGCGCCCATGAGTGAACAGGCATTTCAGCGTCTGATTGCTCCCGTCATGCGCCGGCTGCGGCTGATGATTGGCCGCGCCGTGGTAACGCTGGTTAATGACAGCCTGAAGATGCAGAACCTGCAGGTGACGAGCCTTGATGATGGTCCACTGGATGACGTCGAGCGCCCTCTGCAGTACGGTCAGATTAGCGTCCCGCTGGCTGGCTCTGAAGCCATTATGGTGAGTCTTGGTGGCGATACTGATTCTGCCGTTGCTCTGGTGGTTGATGACCGTCGTTATCGCCCTGTCGGTCTGTTCGCGGGCGATAGCGGTCTTTATCACTACGAGGGGCACCGCATCCGCTTAACCAAAGACGGCCGGGTCATTGTGACCTGCAAAACGGTTGAGGTGTACGCTGATGAAAGCGGGTTGTTCGACATGCCAAAAGCCCGGTTTACCGGTGACCTTGAGGTAGATAAAAATCTCCAGGTTAAAGGTAAAACTGACCTTCAGGGTGAGGCCACTGCGCCGGATATCATCGTGGATGGCAAATCTACCAAACGACACGTCCATGAAGAACATGACGGCCCATTAACGAAGGAGATGCAATGACAGACCTGGCATTCGTCTGGATTAATGGCCGGGGCGATATTGCTCAGAACGGCGAGGACATGCTGACCGACGACAGCCTAACCAATGACGTCATCATTTCTCTGCATACGGATCGTCGTGCGCTGGATTCAGATGATATTCCCGGCGATAACACTGACCGTCGTGGATGGTGGGCAGATACCTTCCGTGACCGTCCTATTGGCTCAAGACTGTGGCTGCTTTCCCGTGAAAAGACACTCAATTCAGTGCTCACCCGCGCTGCTGAATATGCGCTTGAGGCGCTGGTATGGCTTAAAGAAGCCGGCCGCGTGAAAAAGATAGCTGTTTACGCCAGCCAGCCGGAAAGCGGCTGGTTGCAGCTGGATATTGAATTCACGCTGCCGGATGGCTCTGTCAGTCCTTATTCCTTTAAATCGCAATATAACGGAATTTAACATGCCTTATAAATCGCCTACGTTGCCCGAATTAATCGCGCGTGCTGAAGGTAATATTCAGCAGCGTTTAAAAGGTTCCGCGACAGGAAATAAGGAAAAAGTCCTGGGCGTGCTGGCGCGTGCGCAGGCTGGTCTCGATGCCGGCCTGCATGAGCATATTTCCTGGGCATACCGCCAGATTATCCCCGGTGATGCGGATGAGGCGGAACTGCTTAAGCATTGCCAGTTCTGGGGGATTCGCCGCAAGCAGCCGACCCCGGCAAGCGACCCGATTACTGTCACGGCCAGCGCTGCCGGCACTATTCCAAAAAATACCCGCTGGCAGCGTGCCGGCAACATCGTTTATGCGCTTGAAACTGATTTTGATGTCGCTGCAGCCGGGTCCGTCGATGTCCCTGTGACGGCGGTAGTGTCAGGTACTGCCGGCAATGCCCCGGCTGGTACGACATTGACGCTGGTGACGCCTGTCGCGGGGATTTCCTCAGATGCCGTGGCCACAAACGGGCTAACTGGCGGCAGTGATATTGAGCCGGTCTCTGAGCTACTGGCGCGGCTGGAATTCCGTGCTCAGCATCCGCCTTGTGGCGGTAATAAATACGACTATGAGCGCTGGGCGCGGGAATGTGCTGGTGTGACACGTGCATGGTGCCTGCCGACCTGGCAAGGGGCCGGAACGGTTGGCGTTGCATTTGTTATGGATGGTAACAGCAGCATTATTCCAGGTGATTCTGATATTGCCAGAGTGACAGATTATATCGCCGGGCATCCGAATCAGATTACCGGCGTTATTGAGGGGCAACCAGAAGGGCCGGAGGTGACCGTATTTGCACCGAAATTAAAGCCGCTCGATATGACTATTAAAATATCGCCTAAAACGGATGCCCTGAAGGATGAAATAACAAAGGGGCTGGCATCGCTGTTTTATAACAAATGCGATCCAGGAAGTACGATGACAACATCAAGTATTCTCCGGGTTATTGCTGCCAGTCAGAGCCTGACCGACTTTGAGCTGATTTCACCCACTGCGCCCACTTATTCGGCTGCGGGTGAATTACTGGTGCCAGGAACGATCACATGGTCATGACCCGATTTCAGAGAATCTTCCTGCAGCTACTCCCAACAGGGCTGGCCTGGAACAAAGAGCCTGGTTCGGAGTTAAGCCTGCTCGCCGGTGCGCTGGCCGATGGGCCGGAGCAGGATGATGAGTCGATTGAACGTTTGCTGGCTGAACGTTTCCCCGACCAGTCAACAGTGCTGCTGGAGGACTGGGAGAAGTGGCTGGGATTACCGGACTGTACCAGCGCCGGCCAGACGTTTGATGAGCGCAGAACGGCGGCAGCTGAGAAGTACAGAATGGTTGGTAGCCTCAACCGTCAGTTTTATATCGAACTGGCCGCCAAATATGGATTCGATATTGATATTGAATCATTCAGCGATGGTGCTTATGCCACCTGCATGGATAACTGTCTTACTCGATTACGTAAAAATTACGGACGCTATACGTCCCATATTATTGTGAAGAACAGCATAGAGCGCCGTAATGCAACGGTACTCGATAATTGCCTGACGCCGCTTGTCGTTTACTCCGGGGGCGTTCTTGAGTGCCTTCTTGAGAAATATAAACCGGCTCACCAGGTCTTTATTTATATCTACCAATAAAGGAATACCAACATGTTCCATTTAGACAATAACAGTGGCGTTTCTGCCATGCCTCCAGTCGGTGCTGTGCAGAGTTCTGCACCCCGCTGGTATACGGAGGGAGGCGGCGGCACTCCGGCCAGTTATCCTGGAGCTGACTGGTACAACATTGTTCAGGCAGAGCTATTAAATTTGCTCAGTTCCTACGGTATTACTCCTAATAAATCTGATTTTAATCAGCTTCAAAAGGCGATTGAGGAAGCTATCAAACAGAAGGCAACCGCGAGTAGTGCGTTGCTTACTGCGATCGCCGCGCTTGTCACGTCGGCTGACAAAATGCCGTACTTCACAGGCAAAGATAAAGTAGCCATGACAGACCTGACCGGTTTTGCAAGAACGCTGCTTGGCCGAAGTGATGCCGCAGGCGTTCTCTCAGACCTTGGTTTGGTGGATGCATCAGGTATCGTTGGTCGTCTGGTGAATATTCAGGTGATTACTTCTACCCAACAGTACGTACCAACAACGGGTGCCAGGAGAATTATCTCCATCTTAACTGGCGGTGGCGCAGGCGGGGCACCGGCAAACGCAGCGACAACCAGTCAGATCTATTCAGGAGGCGGCGGAGGGGCTGGGGGGACCGCTATTGGTATTTTCACCTTATCTGCAATTAGTAATTTTCTGGTGACTGTCGGTTCAGGCGGGGCGTCAAATAATGCTGGAGGCAATTCAACGGCGTTTGGGATGACGGCACGCGGTGGCCTTCCTGGCACTAATAATGTCGGGACCAGTTCGTCAGCTGGCGGCTTCGGCTCGGATTCGTCGGGAGGGTTAATCAACCTTCCTGGCGGTGATGGCTGCGATGGACAGGCGGCAACCAGGCTTGTCGGAGGTACTGGCGGTTCATCGTTCTGGGGAGGCTCAGGGCGAAGTGGTTCCGGGAATGGTGCACCAGGGAAGGCGCCAGGCTCTGGTGGTGGCGGCGCACGTGATGATCAGTTGTCTGGAACTGCTTATGCAGGTGGGACTGGGGCAGATGGAGTTTGTTTAATACTGGAGTTTGCATAATGAATATTGCGCTGGTTTTGAACGGGGTCGTTATCAACACGATTATTTGTGAATCAGTAGGACTTGCCGAAGAGTTAAACCCTGATTGCGTGGCCGTCGATATAGACAACATTCATGCAGGAATTGGCTGGTTGTATGACGGTTCGAAATTTATCGCCCCGGTCGTTGAGAAAACACCCGAGGAACTTGCTGCGGAAAATCTATCCACAGCTCAATCAGAATATGACCGGGCAACCGCTGTTATCAACGGTTTGAATGAGCAGATAGAAGACGCTGATTATGCAGGAACTACCGAAGATGACGTACGTTCTGCGCTGACCGCGTGGACGGATTGCAGAAAGCAGTTACGTGCGTACATTAAAGCGAATGACGGAAGTAAGGATTTACCTGTCGCTCCAGCATAGTAACCTTTAGTGGGCACCTGCGAATTTCTTCGTCAAATGAGAAAACCTGGTAACCTGGTTCTACTGACGAATTGTCACATGAGCGGGAGAACACTTTATGATTATTGGGTATGCGCGAGTATCAAGTAACCATCAGGACACCGAGCTTCAAATGCAGGCGCTCAGAGCTGCTGGCTGTAAGTTAATTTTTGAAGAAAAGGCCTCTGGCCGTAAGACGAATCGACCGATATTGAAGAAAGTGGTTGAGATGCTAGAGCCTGGTGATGAGCTGGTCATTTGGAAACTGGATCGTATCGGACGCAATGTACTTCATGCTCTATTGACGTTTCAGAGTCTGGCTGAGCGTAATGTTAACATCCGTTCTATTACGGATGGCGTTGACCTAAGCACCGCAAGTGGGCGCTATAACTTCCGCAATATTCTTTCTGCGGCACAATATGAGTCCGATCTCAATAGTGAACGAACTCTGGCGGGACTTGCTGTTGCTCGGTCTAGAGGGCGTGTGGGTGGCCGTAGACCTAAGTTTACAGATGACGACTGGAACAGATGCGAGTCAGCTCTGAAGTCCGGTAAAACTCACAAGGAAGTGTCCGCACAATATGGAGTAGGTATATCTACTCTTTACAAAAAATTCCCCAGCAGTATGTCTGTCTCTCCGGGTTTGTGACCAATTTCATGTGGCCGCTTTACCGGCGGCTACATGACTAACATCCATAATTGTTCCAATGTCACTTAAAGTTAGAACGCCTGCTGCGATCCAATTTTAGCTGTCAAAGTTTCACAATTTATGCGCCGCGCTACAGTGCCTCTGTTGCCCCCTATATTGCCGCATGGCTGCAGGGGAACTACGGTCTGGCGGCGGTAGGAACCTATCTGGCATCAATGGCGGCGTTAACCCTGGTCGCCCTGCTGTTAACCCATGAGACACGGCATAAGTCATTGTGATTTTTTTGCCGGATGGCGGTGTAACCCCTTCTCCGGCCTGGGTTGAGCATAAAATCCAGGCCGGATAAACATCCGGCCAGACATCACTGCTTCATCTGCGACAAAATCGTCCGGCACTGATTCGTTTCATTTTCCGACGGAGAAATTAGCGCCAGCAGCGCCGCCGCTGGCGTAACCAGCGTTGCCAGCGCGGCAGCCACCGCACCGCGTGCAATCAACGGCCCTGCTTTTACCCCGGCCTGTGGGTTCTTAAATGTCCCGCGAACATACAGCGGTGAACGCAGGGTAATAATACGAATACCTTTGCTCTCCGGGTCGATGGTTAAATCCAGTTGCTCCGATGCAAAGCTTGCAGTCCCGGTCACGTTAATGACTGCGTTTTCCGTGTCGAACGCGAAAATTTGTGGGCGCGCGATACCCTTGACGATATCCAGATTTGCCGCTGCGCAGTTCACCCGTACTTCGTCATCACCGAATATTTGTCCGACGATATAGTTACCCAGATTCAGCCCAACGATCTCCATCAGATTGCGACTGACCAGTCCATCATTCATCAACAGCTTCAGATTACCGTTGCTGTTACCCAGCAACGCAGCCACTGAATTTCCGCTACCGCTCAACCGGGCGTCACCGTTCATCTCACCAAGCGTTTTCTGCATCAGCGCCACATCCGGCATCAGTGCTTTTAGCTTAAGCCGCCGCGCCTGAATATCCGCCTGCCCCCGCATCGGCTTTTTATCACCTTCCAGATGGATGCTGGAAACAATGCTGCCCCCTGCCAGACCAAATTTCAGTGGCTGCAGGCGCAGGTCAGCATTTTTCAGGAGAATATGGGTGGAGAGATCGCTGATGGGTAAGCGGCTACCGTGCTCAATCCGTTGCCCTTTGAAACGCACGTCAGCATCCATCACGTTCCATTTATCGGTTTCAAAACGATCATATGGCAAGACTTTGCCGGCGGGTTGCACGCTGTTCTCACCTTTGCGTCGTTCAGATTGTTTTGCCCGCTCGGCCCCTTTACCCGAATCAATGCCAATCAACGGTCCTAAATCCGCCAGTCGCAGTTGGCGTGATTCAACGTCGCCTTTCAGCATCGGGCGCGGCTTGCCGGTGGTATAGGTAAGCGTTCCGTGAATATCGCTATCGCCAATGCGACCATTAAAATGGCGGTATTCAAAAAGGGAGGACTTTTCTGGATCGATTTTCGCCACCAGACGGCCATCCGTTTCAAACGGTGGCGTATCCGGTAACAGCACACCGGTCAAATCGTATAAATCCCCGAGTGAATCCCCAGAGAATTTAAGCCGTAGATCGACACCGCCCATATTCATCGGATCATTTATCGTGCCGCTAAATACCACACGCGTGTTGCCCGAGCGAAAGTCAGCCTGTATCGGAAAAGGGGTACCTTCGCCGCGTAACGCCAGCATCCCGCCTATTTTCCCCGTTCCGGTTAGCGGTTCACCGTTGTAGCGGCCCTGGGCTTTCAGACCAAAAACGTAATCCTCAACGCTGGCACCCCCTTCTTTGCTGTTGGTGCCTGTCACTTCGCTAAACGGTAGCGGCTTGCCTAAGGGATCGACCAGGATCTCCAGCTCAGATTGCGTCACCTTATCGTTAACAGCGATACGCCCTTGATCGAACAGAATGTTATCCAGACGAAATGACCAGGCAGAGGGAGTGGCATTCAGATCGCGGTTTTTATCCCCAACGGGCGTAAAGGTCCAGTTGTTGTTTTCCTCCGACAGCCGGATGAGCCGCGCATCGGGTTTCACCAGCTTGACCCACGGTAACCAGATGGTTTTTGTCAGCAGTGCCAACGGGGCAAGCGTCGCCTCAACGCGGGGGAGATGTACCATTGTGACGTCGGGAATATCTGGCGGGTTGCCGAGGATAATATCGTCAGCATGAACATGCGGCCACGGAATCCAACTGCGCCAGCCGGTTTCCTGCTTCTGGCGTTCCCAGACGACGCCCAGGTCACCGCGTATGGCGAATGGACGGTTGAGTTCAGTAGAGACTTTCTGGTTGATGGTCGGTTTGAGCCGGTTCCAGTCAAATGTCGCAATCACAATGATGAGCACGACGATCAACAACAAGAAAACCCCTGCTATGGATGTGGCTATTTTGCTTGTTTTCGTCACTTTTTCCTCCTGACTTCCTCCCTTGCCTGACCTAAAGATAGTCCAGCAGGGCGAAAAGGAGGCACGCTACATCCGCATCAAAGCGACAGAATCACCTCGTCAAGGGTGCTCAACGGCACCGGACGAGAGAGGAAATAGCCCTGTGCAGCAAAAGCCGGTGAGTTTTGCACATCGCGCCACTCTTCCAGGGTTTCAACACCTTCGACAATCACGCCACGGCAATAGCGGTTCATAAGCTGGAGCAGCAAAGTGAAGAGGTTACGGCCTTCCGGCGTCTGACGCAGCATCACAAACAGATCCCGCGCCACTTTGATGTAGTCGTAGCTCACTTCGCTAAGGGCCGAGAAATTGGCCATCCCGGTACCAAAATCATCCAGCCAGAGCGGGCCGAACTCGCACATCGAGGCAAAAGACGATCCCTTCGGCAAGCGGATATGCTCTACCAACTCAAAGCGCAACCAGGGCAGGCATTCAATGATTTTCAGGATCTCGGGGTCCTGGCGCATCGCAATGAGCGTCGGGCCATCAACATTGACGGAGGCCAGCAGATCGTGGGCTCTGAAAAAATCACTTTTCAGTTCAAGTTGTTCAAGTTGCTCTTTCACTACCTCAACGCGATGCCGAACAGCCACTTCAGCAAAATAACGGTCTGGCGCAATGCGTTGAGAAGGGTTATCAGGATGGCTCACGACGGTTAGCAGCTCAACGGCCATCAGCCGACCATTGGTCTGGTAAATGGGCTGATAAGTGTAAGCACGCTCGCACTGCAGCCAATAGCGTCGCTCCTGCAAGCATTCGATACTCGCATCTGGCGTAATTAGCTGCTGGGTGACCTGCTTTATCATCTGAGGTGTCCTGTAAATAAGAGTGTGACTGACCGGACTCGTCAAAGGTTATCGGCGCTCAGGCGCAGAACTTTACGTTCAGCAGTACGCAAAATAAAAACAGCAGCAAAAACGACACAGAACACGTTCTGGCTCAAAAAAATAATGGAACGTTGTTTTAATATAGTTGACCACTTAACACCCACAGCGCACACTAACGCTAATTTTTTTCAGAGCAGGTTACGACTATGTCCAGGAAGATTGCCGTGATTGGCGAATGCATGATTGAGCTGTCACAGAAAGGCGCTGATGTTCAGCGCGGATTCGGTGGCGACACGTTGAATACATCCGTTTATATTGCCCGTCAGGTCGATTCTGCGGCCCTTTCCGTACATTATGTCACGGCGCTGGGCACTGACAGTTTCAGCCAGCAAATGCTGGAATCCTGGCAGGGCGAAAACGTCGATACGTCATTAACCCAGCGTATGGAAAACCGTCTGCCGGGTCTCTATTACATCGAGACTGACAGTACTGGTGAGCGCACCTTCTACTACTGGCGTAATGAAGCAGCGGCGAAATTCTGGCTGGAGAGCGAACAATCCGCCGCTATTTGCGAAGAGCTGGCGACATTTGACTATCTGTATCTGAGCGGAATCAGCCTGGCGATTTTAAGCCCGGCCAGCCGTGACAAACTGCTGTCGCTGCTGCGCGAGTGCCGCGCCAACGGCGGTAAGGTCATTTTTGACAACAACTACCGCCCGCGTCTGTGGAGCAGCAAAGAAGAAACTCAGCAGGTGTATCAGCAGATGCTGGAGTGCACCAATATTGCGTTCCTGACGCTGGACGATGAAGACGCACTGTGGGGTGAAAAACCCGTAGAGGACGTGATTGCCCGGACTCACGCAGCTGGCGTACAGGAAGTGGTTGTGAAGCGCGGTGCAGACTCTTGCCTGGTGTCCATCGAGGGTGAAGCACTTATCGATGTACCGGCTGTAAAATTACCGAAAGAGAAAGTGATCGATACCACAGCGGCAGGAGACTCCTTCAGTGCCGGGTATCTGGCAGTACGTTTAACCGGTGGCGATGCCGCAGAAGCCGCTAAACGCGGCCACATGACGGCAAGCACAGTTATTCAGCATCGCGGGGCGATTATCCCACGCGACGCCATGCCACAATAACGTGTTGTTCTTGTAGGCCGGATAAGGCGTTAACACCGCATTCGGTATTGAGTCGGCCGGGGGCGCTTCGCTTGCCCGGCCTACACGTTACGATACCCTTTACTGTACCGCCGGAATATCCGTCACTTCTGGGTGAGATTCATCCGTTTCAACCGGCGTTGCCACAGCAGTCGCTGGCACCATGATGCTATCCCATGTCGCCTGCAGATCCTTCATGTTGAACTCAGGTTCCCCTTTCGGCTGAAGCAAAATGAGAGCCATATCCTGCGATAGCTGCTGACGCAAATCCTGATTCAACATCTCAACGGTCAGACCATTCAGGAAATTCTGCCGTAAACGCTGATACTGTTCTGGCGCGATATCCACCACCTGGTTTTGCAACGAGCGCAAACGCTGGCTGATCAAAATATCGGTATCGGTGCGGCCGTAGGTGGCAAACAGTTTCTGCAATTCCAGATTTTTTTGCGCCACCAGCGCATTAAACTCTTCTTCCGGCAGGCCCTTATCCCGCACTTTCGCCAGTTCGCGTGCCACCGTGCCCAGGTTCGCATTTAGCTTATCGTTCGGCGATTCAACGTTAATGGCGCACTGTGCACGCAGGAACAGCACCCGACAATCAAAGCCGAGGCCGATATCTTTTGCGTTGTTCCTGGATAACGTCTGCTGAATATGCCAGAACAACGCTTCACGGGCTAAATCAGCACGCCAGTAGCGTAACAACGCGGCGGATTCACGAATAGGTTGCCACGGCGCGTCCCACATGATGGAAAGACGATCCTGGCGTACCGCATCGGTCATAATGCTTACCGCTTCCGCACGCAATGGAGAGAGCGTAGGCACCGGTGCCGGCGTTTCACGTTTTCCTTTTAACTCACCGAAGGTTTTATTGATTTGCTCAGCCACGCTGCGCGCGTCAACGTTACCGACGATAATGAGCGTCATTGCGTCCGGGGTATACCATTTCTGGTAGAACGACTGAATTTTTGCTGCATCAATCGGCTTTTTCAGCGGATCGGCGGGATCGTGCCCTAACAGCGTGGAGCCTTTCAAACGATAACGCCACCACCCTTCTTTGGTATCCGTCGGCCATGTTGCCACCATATCTTCGCTGCTCAGCGCATGGTTAACCGTTTCAGGGGTAATGGTCAGCTTGCCGGAGATATTCGCCAGATATGAAAGCGACTCTTTCAGCAGGTCATTTCGGCTATTGGGCAAGCTAAGGTTATATAGCGTGGAATCATAGGAAACGATAACGGGCGGCATGGGGCGTTTAGGATCAAACCCCTGCTGCCACAGAGAACGGGCTTGCGTGGCATCAAGGCCACCGCTTTGCGTCAACGCGATACGTGGGATCGCATGGCTAAAACCACTCTGTTGCGTACTTTCGGTGAGTGAACCGGTATTTACCAGCAGGCGAACCTCAATACGGTCGCTGGGGCGCTGGGGGGTGGCTAACACTTGCCACTGGAGACCATTCGCCAGCGTGCCCTGTTGCCACGCCGGGTCAGGCTGGAGCGCATCTGCCTGCACATAGCCGGCAGAGGCCATCATCAGCAAGCCGCCCGCTAAAAGTCGAATTTTTGTGCCCTGCATGTGAACCCCTGATCAACTATCCTGGTAATAAAAAGACAGCCCTGAGAAGGACCCTCTGAATATGACGTTAAAAACACTTCGTGTTAGACCGCAAGAACATAAAAATGTCACGGAAGAAGTGAAAAAATCCCGAAACCGTCGAACAGACAGTTTCAGGCTCAGGGGGTAATTATGCGCAAACGCCCGCAGTCCTGGAAGGGACTACGGGCATAAGTGGCGAGATTAAGAGGATAAATCGTGCGTTTTGCCATCCGGCGCACGATTATTCAGCACATCATCAAGCTTTTTGTGGTCCAGTTCTTTCACCCACTTAGCCACAACGACCGTTGCCACACCGTTACCGACCAGGTTAGTCAGCGCACGCGCTTCAGACATAAAGCGGTCAATACCCAGGATGAGCGCCAGACCCGCTACCGGCAGGTGCCCTACTGCGGAAATCGTCGCTGCCAGCACGATAAAGCCACTTCCGGTCACGCCCGCTGCACCTTTCGAGGAGAGCAGCAGCACCACCAACAGGGTTATCTGATGGAAGATATCCATATGACTATTGGTGGCCTGCGCGATAAACACCGCCGCCATCGTCAGATATATCGATGTTCCATCAAGGTTAAACGAGTAGCCGGTGGGAATAACCAGACCAACGACGGACTTCCGGCAACCCAGCTTTTCCATCTTATCAAGCATACGCGGCAGCGCTGACTCGGAAGAAGAGGTTCCCAAAACGATCAGCAGTTCTTCACGGATATAGCGGATGAACTTAAAGATGCTGAAGCCGGTTGCGCGGGCAATCGAACCCAGCACCACGACCACAAACAAGATACAAGTGATGTAGAAGCAGATAATCAAC
Source organism: Citrobacter sp. Igbk 14 (assembly GCF_028069825.1). Lineage (NCBI taxonomy): Bacteria > Pseudomonadati > Pseudomonadota > Gammaproteobacteria > Enterobacterales > Enterobacteriaceae > Citrobacter > Citrobacter sp. Igbk 14. The sequence goes on along the minus strand of NZ_JANEWM010000004.1, from coordinate 96,267 downwards.
TGACCCAGTTGCACCAGCGTTCCGACGCCATACTTACCGATGGTAAAGGCCATGGCACCGAAAGCACCGATCGGCGCAAGGCGCATGATCATGTTGATAATGCCGAAAATAACCTGCGAGAAACTTTCAATTACGTTGAAAATCATCTGGCCTTTGCTGCCCAGACGGTGCAGAGCAAAACCAAACATCACCGCGAACAACAATACCTGCAGGATGTTGCCGCTGGCGAACGCGCCGATGACGCTACCCGGGATAATATCCATCAGGAAGCCCACGATCCCCTGGTCTTTTGCCTGCTCGGCGTAAATCGCTACCGCTTTGGCATCCAGCGTTGCCGGATCGACGTTCATCCCAGCACCGGGTTGCACCACGTTGACGATGATAAGACCAATGATCAGCGCAATCGTACTAACCACTTCAAAATAAAGCAGTGCAACCGCACCTGTGCGGCCTACTGCTTTCATACTTTCCATACCTGCAATGCCGGTAACGACAGTACAGAAGATAACAGGTGCGATGACCATCTTAATGAGCTTAACGAACGCGTCGCCAAGCGGTTTCATTTGGGCGCCTAATTCAGGGTAGTAATGGCCAAGGAGGATACCAATGGCAATTGCTGTCAGGACCTGAAAGTAAAGGCTTTTGAAGATAGAGGTTTTCATAGGGTGTCCTTAAAGTAAAAACCACAGGTCTTGTAAGGTTTTGTTTAACCTGCGGCCTTAAAGTAACACCCACACAACATGACAGAAATGCACCTGGATCATAATTGATACAAATTTGTTAAAAATTTTGAACTGGCTCGCACAAGCGCTACCTTTTTTAACTTTTGTAATCAGCTGATTCCTTCGCTAAATGGCGTTCTTCGAAGATATCTGCCGGAACCGGACGGGCAAACAGGAATCCTTGCGCGACTTCCACCCCTGCCTGTGATAACCAGTCGCGTTGCGCTTCGGTTTCAACGCCTTCCGCAATCATTTGCAAATTGAGACTATGAGCCAGCTGAATAATGGCAGAAATCATACTGCTATCCTCTGGCAGGCCTTCAACAAACATCTTATCGATTTTGAGCACATCAACTGGCAGTGACTTCATGTGCTGCAACTGTCGCAGACCCGCATAGCCCATACCAAAATCATCCAACGCAATGCGTACCCCCGCATTGCGCAGAGGACGCAGGATAGCAACAGCGGCGTTCGGATCATCGATATGCCGGCTTTCGGTAACTTCAAGAATCAAGGTGCCGGGCTTAATGCGATAACGGTTTAACAATTCCAGCAGATCCGACACCATACTAGGGTGCATCAGTTGTAGCGCAGACAGATTTACCGACAGCGGTAACATCAGACCACGTTCCTGCCAGGCTGCAAGTTGGCGACAAGACTCCTCCAGCACCCAATATCCAACCTTCACCATCAGACCACAGGATTCAATCCTGTCGATTAACCCTTCCGGTAATTCCCAGCTTCCGTCTGCCTGCTGCATCCGCAATAAAGCTTCAGCACTCAACATCTTGCCGCTGGCGATCTCTACCTGCGGCTGCATCCACAACGCAAATTGCTGGTGATCAAGCGCGGTCAGAATGTCGTTCTCTTCGGTCAAACGCTGCTGTGCTTCTTCCATTTGTTGCGGATCAAAGAACTGGATCTGGTTTTTACCCTTGCGACGCGAGGTTAACACTGCCGATAGCGCGCGGCTGTATAGCTGTTCCGCCGTCAAATCGCCGTAGTACATCGCCACCCCAATATTGCAACTCGGGCGTAGCTGGATACCCTGAATAGGCAACCGTTCATTCATGATAGTGAGTACTTGCTGACCTAATGTGATTGCATGCCAGGGTTCCTTCACACCGTGCGCGATAATCGCGAAGTCATAGCCGCTCACCTGAGTAAGCACCATTCTGGGTGCCAGCACCGATCTCAGTTTCTCAACCAGCGTCAACAGCAGGATTTCCCGCTGGGTCTCGGTCAATACACCGGCGGTATCACGCAGGGTTTCGCAGGTGACAATCATCAGCGCAGTTGTTTGCGGGCCAGTAACAATCTGCTCCAGTAGTCCCATTAAGAACGTCTTATTTGGCAGTTCAGAGACCGGAAAACGCATCGAATTGTCGTTCTGCTCTTCACTGTGGCGCAGGACCAGTTGCTGATTCAGGTTGTAGCTACGCACCAGCATCCCAATCTCATCATCCTGATGCATAAGCGGTAATGTCAGTTGATAGCCGATCAGCTCCTGCTGCGGAATATCGTTCAGTTCGCGAGCAATTTTGCGTAACGGGTGCACAATCAGGCGGTTAATACACCAGGAGATGGCTACCGACAGGATTAACGACAAAAGTAAGTAAATGGTCACTAACGTTGAAAGTGTGCTCGTCACGAATTTGTACATGCGGTAGGAATCCGCCTGTAGCACCAGATACGCCAGCGGCTGTGGGTTGGCGGAGCGCTCAAGAGAATAGACCGGGAGCGAAATCTGCACCGGCAGTTCAAACAGTCGAGTCACCGTAACCGGAACGGGGCGTTCAGGGATAAAGCTCATCCGCAATGCCTGAAACTGGTTGGGCAGTACCACATCCGCGCGACTGACCACGCCAGCGGGCTGGATACGGCTTAAAATCATTTCGGCTTCGGGGATATCCCCCTTCAGGATGGCGGCCGACAGAGGTTCACGGACGGAGCGAGCGATGCTTTCCAGTTGCGTAGCCGTGTTATAGCGGTTCTGCTGGACCAAATGGAACAACAAAACGGTGCAAAAAATAAAAACAAACACCATGACAACGGCCGCAACCATCGCCATCTGCTTAATTGTTAACGAGCGACTGACACGCAAACTGACTCTCCACGGATAGACAAAAACTGCCGTCAGAGTATACCCCATCGTAACGGTATTAAGAGAGGCGGTATCTGAAAACTTCCCTTTGTGCATTATCGCCGCAGGTTAGACACATGACGCTGGGATTTACCTGCAATTAAGGCGAAAAAGGCCGCAAAGTTGCCTCTGCGGCCCGGTTCGGGCGCATATTGCCATCACGGCAGGCTGACGCCCACTAAGAGCATTACTTCCTGTTACGTAGCCAGTTCACAATCAGGCTGGCAATAATACCAGCGATGATCGGCGCTGCCAGATCGTGCCAGAAAGCACTACCCAGTTGCATGAGCGTCATATAGCCGCCTGCGTTGCAATGGCAACTATTCACGGCTATTCTTGAGTTGTTCAGGTTCAAGTTAGCCCCCGTTTTGTTGCCAGGTTTTTACCGAACAACGTGCGGGGGTTTTCTCTTTCCAGCAACCTATGCCGCCGGGGATCAAGCCCCCGCAACATTGCGCCTCACCGGGATATCCCGGCTTGCCGCTGATTCGACGGTAACCCTTTCGCCCTGGCACCCCGGCGCCATCCACTCTGCGTGAAGCCTCGCAATTACGGCGCTACAAATCCGATATGGCTGGAAAGATTGTTGCCAGTTGGCAACTTTCCTGACGCTCTCCTGAAACAAAAATTATCTAATTCATTGATATTTAAATCTTAATTTTCTGGCACAGCAATTGCTATTTGAATGTGAGCTGTTCTGTTCCGAATTAAAGGAGATATCATGTCTGACTGTCGTACTTACGGATTCAATACCCAGATCGTTCACGCGGGGCAACAACCCGACCCTTCAACCGGCGCGCTCAGTACGCCTATCTTCCAGACCTCAACATTTGTTTTTGACAGCGCCGAACAGGGTGCCGCCCGCTTTGCGCTCGAAGAGTCCGGGTACATTTATACCCGTTTGGGTAACCCCACCACCGATGCGCTGGAGAAAAAGCTGGCAGTTCTGGAAAGGGGTGAAGCCGCGCTGGCAACGGCATCCGGCATTTCCGCCATCACCACAACTCTGCTGACGCTGTGTCAACAAGGTGACCATATCGTTTCTGCCAGCGCAATTTATGGTTGTACTCACGCATTTCTGTCGCACAGCATGCCGAAGTTCGGCATTAACGTGAGTTTTGTCGACGCCGCAAAACCGGAAGAAATCCGCGCCGCGATGCGGCCGGAAACTAAAGTTGTGTATATCGAAACGCCCGCCAACCCGACGCTCTCATTGGTCGATATCGAAACAGTGGCGGGCATTGCCCACCAGCAGGGCGCTTTGCTGGTCGTGGATAACACCTTTATGTCGCCATATTGTCAGCAGCCTCTGCAATTGGGCGCAGACATCGTGGTCCACAGTGTAACCAAGTACATTAACGGACACGGTGATGTGATTGGCGGCATCATTGTCGGGAAGCAGGAGTTTATCGACCAGGCGCGGTTTGTCGGTCTGAAGGATATTACCGGTGGCTGTATGAGCCCTTTCAACGCCTGGCTAACCCTACGCGGCGTTAAAACATTGGGCATTCGTATGGAACGTCACTGTGAAAACGCGCTGAAAATTGCCCGTTTCCTCGAAGGACATCCCTCCATTACCCGCGTGTATTATCCAGGTCTGACTTCGCACCCACAGTATGAGCTGGGCCAACGGCAGATGAGCCTGCCCGGGGGAATTATCAGCTTTGAAATTGCCGGCGGCCTCGATGCTGGCAGACGGATGATCAATTCTGTAGAATTGTGCCTCCTCGCGGTCAGTCTCGGTGATACCGAAACCCTCATTCAGCACCCAGCGTCTATGACACATTCGCCCGTTGCGCCAGAGGAACGGCTTAAAGCAGGTATTACCGACGGACTTATCCGTCTTTCTGTCGGTCTTGAAGATCCAGAAGATATTATTAACGACCTTGAACACGCCATCAGAAAGGCAACATTCTGACCATTACGACCTGAACCGACGACGATCGGTTCAGGTCGTTGAGAATCAAGGCACAACAGTCTGGCTATACGCGCACTCCTTTTTTGGGGAGAACGGGTATTTTGGGCAGGGGGTTCTATGCAGGACAACACATTACAATTAAGCAACAATACAGCAACCGCCGTACCATTCTCAAAGAAAATACCATTTACAAAATACGATTTTGGCTGGGTATTACTTTGCATCGGCATGGCAATTGGTGCTGGTACAGTTCTGATGCCGGTACAAATTGGCTTAACCGGCATTTGGGTTTTTATTGTCGCCTTTATTATCGCTTACCCGGCAACGTATATTGTGCAGGACATTTATTTAAAAACATTATCCGAAAGTGAAACCTGCAATGACTACACCGATATTATAAGTCATTACCTTGGAAAAAACTGGGGTGTATTTCTCGGTGTGATTTACTTTTTGATGATTATTCATGGAATATTCATCTATTCATTATCCGTTGTTTTTGACAGTGCCTCATATATAAAAACCTTCGGGCTAACCGACACCGACCTTTCGCAATCAATCATCTATAAAGTGGCTATTTTTGCGGTACTGGTCGCCATTGCTTCCGGTGGAGAAAAGCTGCTGTTCAAAATCTCCGGCCCGATGGTGGTGGTAAAAGTCGGCATTATCATTATCTTCGGCTTTGCGATGGTCCCACACTGGAACTTCAGCAATATCAGCGCCTTTCCTGAAGCTTCGGTCTTCTTTCGTGACGTTCTGTTGACCATCCCATTCTGCTTCTTCTCTGCGGTGTTTATTCAGGTGCTCAACCCCATGAATATCGCCTACCGCAAACGGGTGGCTGATCGGGTACTGGCAACGCGCATGGCCATTCGTACCCACCGCATCAGCTACATTACGTTGATTGCAGTCATCCTGTTTTTCTCATTCTCATTTACCTTTTCGATTAGCCACGAAGAGGCGGTTTCAGCCTTCGAACAGAATATTTCTGCACTGGCTCTGGCCGCACAGGTCATTCCTGGTCAGATTATTCATATCACCTCCACGATATTGAATATCTTTGCTGTCCTGACCGCATTCTTCGGTATTTACCTGGGCTTCCATGAAGCGATTAAAGGAATTATCCTTAACGTGCTTAGCCGCGTAATTGATGTTGAGAAAATAAACCCACTAGTGCTTACATTGGGTATTTGCACGTTTATTGTTATTACGCTGGTTATTTGGGTTTCGTTCCGCGTCTCAGTGCTGGTATTCTTCCAGTTAGGCAGTCCGCTATATGGAATTGTGTCGTGTATTATTCCGTTTTTCTTGATCTATAAAGTGGCGCAACTGGAAAAACTGCGCGGGCTAAAAACCTGGCTAATCCTGATCTACGGGATTTTGCTGTGCCTGTCGCCACTGTTAAAACTGATTGAATAATCCGATGACAGCGCCGTCAATGTCTGGCGGCGCTTAACTCACGCTCTCAAGCTGGTAACTCCGAATTTTATTCAATACCGTGGTATGCGATACGCCCAGCGCCTTAGCAATATGCCGCGACGACACATTCTCTTCCACCATCTGCTCAATTAACTGACGCTCAGCGCACTGGACCTGTTCTTTAAACGGACGTTGAGTGTGGCGCAATTCGCCTGCCGACAGATTCGCCATCCCCAGGTCTTCCCGGGTAATAACATCAGATTCGGCCATCAGCATCAGACGAATAATCGTGTTTTCCAGCTCGCGTACGTTACCCGGCCAGCTGTGCTGGTGCAAAGCGTCAAAACAGGCTTTATCCAGAATAATTCGCCGTTGGAACTCCTTCGCGTATTTCTGCACAAAGTGGCGGATCAGCAGACTGATATCCTGCGGGCGCTCGCGTAACGGTGGAATGGTGAGTGAAAGTACGTTGATGCGGTAATAGAGATCGGCGCGCAGCAGACGTTGCTCCACCATCTCTTCCAGATTTGCGTTCGTCGCCACAATAATACGCGCATTAACCGGAATGGTTTGCGCCCCGCCAACGCGACGGATCCCCCCATCCTGAAGGACACGCAACAATTTGGCCTGTAAGCTCAGCGACATTTCACCAAATTCATCCAGAAAAAGGGTGCCTTTATCAGCCATTTCAAACAGCCCTTTTTTGCCTTTACAATCCGCGCCACTGAAGGCCCCTTTCTCATAGCCAAAAAACTCACTTTCCATCAGCGACTCGGGAAGTGCTGAACAGTTAACCGGAATAAACGGATAAAAACGCCGCGATCCGGAATTATGGATGGCCCGGGCAAGCAGTTCCTTACCGGTTCCGGTTTCACCACGAACCAAAACGGTATATTTGCTATCCGCTATTCTGATCGCTTTTTCTATCAGCAGTTGCATGCTCTGGCTGCTGCAAATAATGTCAGAAAAATAACGCGGACGTTCCGGTTCAGACATCGACAGTTCGCTTATCTCTTCGCACAGATATGCAACGTTAATAATATCAGCGCGCTGGCTTAAGCAGGATTGTACGCAGGAAATATCCTGCAATTGGCGACACCAGGATTTAATCAGAATGCGTCCAGGCGTAACTTTCATGGAGATGATATTGATATCACAGCAGGAAAATTCCTTCAGGACATCCTCAACCATCGACAGACGATCAATTGTTTTAATATCCCAGCGTATCGTGACCACATTTGCTCCTGGTAGTTAGCAACTGCGAAGTAGATATTTCTGTGACGAAAGCCAACCTGACGACATTCTAGACACTATGGAATAATGTTCTGCCAATGGACTCACATTGTGGGAGTAAAAACGAATTATAAAAAAACCGGAGCACAAGGCTCCGGTTATTGGGTCATAACCCACGTTTATTGCTGCGGATTTTCATCCTGGTCAACGGCAAAGCACGCAACCAGTTGGCCGCCGTAGTCTTTCAGTTGTGGCTGTAGTTGGGTACAAGGACCAAAGCGACGACGGCAACGGGCGTTAAACGCACAGCCCGGTGGCGGATTCAGCGGGCTTGGCAGCTCGCCGGTCAGCTTAATGCGCTCGCGGCGGTCATCCGGGTTCAGGCGTGGTGTCGCAGAAAGCAACGCCTGCGTATACGGATGGCGCGGATTATTGAAGATCTGATCCTTGGTGCCCTTCTCCACACAACGGCCCAGGTACATCACCATCACTTCATCCGCAATATGTTCCACTACCGACAGGTCGTGCGAGATAAAGACGTAGGACAGCCCCAGTTCCTGCTGCAGATCCATCATCAGGTTCAACACCTGCGCGCGCACGGATACATCCAGCGCGGAAACGGGTTCGTCGGCAATCACTACGTCCGGGTCAAGCATCAGGCCACGGGCAATCGCAATACGCTGACGCTGACCGCCGGAGAACATATGCGGATAGCGGTCGTAGTGCTCGGTTTTCAGCCCCACTTTCGCCATCATCGCCAGCGCTTTTTCACGGCGCTGCTCTTTGCTGAGCGTGGAGTTGATCAGCAACGGCTCTTCCAGAATCTGCCCCACTTTCTTACGCGGGTTCAGAGAACCGTACGGGTTCTGGAACACAATCTGGATTTTCTGCCGACGCAACTTCTGCGCCTGCGGGTCGTGCTTCAGCAGATCCTGTCCCTGGTAATACAGTTCACCGCCGGTCGGGACTTCAATCATCGTCAGCAGGCGTCCAAGAGTGGATTTCCCACAACCCGACTCACCGACTACCGCCAATGTTTTACCGCGCTCTAAGGTGAACGAAACACCGTCCAGCGCTTTCACCAGGCGTTCCGGGGCGAACATACCCTTCTTCACCGGATAGTGTTTTTTCAGATCAATGGCCTGCAACAGCGGCTGTGGCAAAGCGGCCTTTTGCGTACTCATAGCCCAGGCCTCCCGGCATCATCAAGTGGGTAGTGGCATTTCGACTGACGACCGCCTTCCAGCAGGTTCAGTTCAGGTTCTTCAGCGCGGCATTTGTCGGTTGCATAGGGGCAGCGAGGATTCAACAGACAACCGTTCGGGCGGTCATATTTCCCTGGCACCACACCCGGCAACGATGCCAGACGCGCTTTATCCTGAGCAAACTCTGGCAACGCACGCAGCAACGCCTGGGTATATGGATGACGCGGTGCGCGGAAAATGTCGTGCGCCGCTCCGGTTTCCACCACCTGACCGGCATACATCACGATAATTTTATGCGCAGCCTCCGCCACCAGCGCCAGGTCATGAGTGATCAGAACCAGCGCCATATTCTCTTTCTGTTGCAGTTCCAACAGCAGCTCAATGATCTGTGCCTGAATGGTCACATCCAGCGCTGTTGTCGGTTCGTCGGCAATGAGCAGCTTCGGACGACAGGCGATCGCCATCGCGATCATCACACGCTGGCTCATCCCACCGGACAGCTGGTGCGGATACACATCCAGACGCGAGGCCGGGTCAGGGATACCCACCAGCGTTAGCAGGTCAATTGCCCGCTGAACACGCGTTTTTTTATTTCCGCCCTGGTGCACCTTAATGGCTTCCATGATCTGGTAACCCACGGTATAGCACGGGTTAAGGCTGGTCATCGGGTCCTGGAAGATCATCGCCACTTCCGCGCCCACCAACTGACGACGCTCTTTCTCAGAGATACGCTTCAGATCGCGACCGTTAAACTCCAGATTTTCGGCCATCACGCGGCCGGGATAGTCAATCAGCCCCATAATCGCCAGCGAACTGACCGATTTACCGGAGCCGGATTCGCCCACAATGCCAACCACTTCACCCTGGTTCACACTGTAACTAATACGGTCTACGGCGCGGAATTCGGAACCAACGTCGCCGAAGTGCACCGATAATTTATCTACATTTAATAACGCCATCTCGAACCTCTTACTGCTTCAGTTTGGGATCGAGCGCGTCACGCAGACCGTCACCCATCAGGTTAAATGCCAGCACCGTCAGCAGGATCGCCAGACCTGGGAAGGTCACGACCCACCAGGCACTCTGCGCAAACTGCAACACGTCGGAGAGCATGGTTCCCCATTCCGGTGTTGGTGGTTGCGCACCCATACCCAGGAAGCCAAGCGCGGCCATATCGAGAATAGCGTTAGAGAAACCGAGCGACGCCTGAACGATCAGCGGCGCAAGACAGTTAGGAAGAATATTAACGAACATCTGACGCATCGCACCTGCACCCGCTACGCGAGAAGCGGTAACGTAATCGCGGTTCACTTCCACCAGGACTGCGGCACGCGTCAGACGGACATAGTGCGGCAATGCCACGAACGTCAGCGCCAGCGCAGCGTTACCAATAGAAGGACCAAATACGGCAACCAGCACCAGAGCCAGCAACAGGCTCGGCAGCGCCAGCATAATATCGACCACACGCATGATGACGTTATCGACGATACCGCCAAAGTAACCGGCAACCAGACCGAGCACCACGCCCATCAACAGGGACAGTACTACCACCAGGCAGCCAACCAGCAGCGATAAACGCGCGCCATACATCAGACGCGACAGCACATCGCGGCCTACATCGTCAGTACCGAACAGATGTGCCATGGTGCCACCTTCCTGCCACGCAGGTGGGGCCAATAGCGTATCGCGGAACTGATCAGCTGGATTGTACGGTGCGAGAACGTTGGCAAAGACCGCAATCAGGATCATCACCACCACATACACCAGCCCGACAACCGCACCTTTGTTGCGTTTAAAATAGTGCCAGAACTCCTGCAACGGGGTCATCGGCACCGGTGCAGCAATAACTTTATTTTCAGTAACCTGTGACATGATGGCCCCTTACTTCTTATGCCGAATACGCGGGTTCACCACGCCGTACAGTAGGTCTACCAGCAGGTTGACGAGAATAATCATCGTCGCCACCAGTAATACCCCGCCCTGCACTACCGGATAATCACGGCGTTGCAGCGCATCAATCAGCCAGCGCCCCAGACCCGGCCACGAGAAGATGGTTTCGGTCAGGATCGCCCCCGCCAGCAGCGTACCGACCTGAAGGCCAATAACGGTCACAACAGGCAGCATGGCGTTGCGCAGAGCATGAATGATGATGACGCGCATACGGGTCAACCCTTTGGCGCGCGCGGTACGAATGTAGTCTTCGCCCAGCACTTCCAACATCGATGAACGGGTCATACGCACAATCACCGCCAGGGGAATGGTGCCAAGCACCATCGCCGGCAGGATCATATGCGCCAGCGCATCAATGAAGTTGCCCTCTTCACCCCAGATGGCTGTGTCGATCAGCATAAATCCGGTCAGTGGATTGGAATCATCAAGGAACACCATGTCGCTCACGCGACCGGAAACCGGCGTCAGATTCCACTGCACAGAAACCAACATGATCAGCATCATGCCCCACCAGAAGATAGGCATTGAGTAACCGGTCAGCGCCAGACCAACGGCGGTATGATCAAAAATAGAACCGCGCTTAACGGCAGCAAGTACACCCACCGGGATACCCACTGCGACGGCGAAAATCATCGCGCAGACACCGAGTTCCAGTGTCGCTTTAAAGCGAGGCACGAACTCTTCCCACACCGGTAAGCGGCTTTTCAGCGAGATACCGAGATCACCATGCATAACCCCCCAAATATAATGGAGGTACTGCTGCCACATCGGCTTATCCAGACCAAGTTCAGCCAGCAATTGAGCGTGACGCTCAGGGGAGATCCCACGTTCACCCGCCATGATCATGACCGGATCGCCGGGGATCATATGGACGAAGGCAAAGGTGAGAAGAGTGATACCGATAAACGTGGGGATGACGAGTCCCAAACGTCGGAGAATGAACTGCAACATAACCCGGATTCTCTCTAATGACGCGCAGCCTGGTGACAGTGCGTCTGTATTGCTCACAAATCTTATCCCACGCAAACTGCATCGCGGGTAAAGCATTACGCCGGAGGGCGCTGCGCTTATCCGGCTTACACAATACCGGGGCGCAGCGCTTCCTTAATTGCTTTTAATTATTCGACAGAAACGTTTTCGAAGTGGTGTTTGCCTAATGGATCAACCACATAGCCTTTGACTTCTTTACGCACTGGCTCGTACACGGTGGAGTGAGCAATGATCAGCGCAGGTGCCTGGTCATGCATCACAACCTGAGCCTGTTTGTAGAGCTCAATACGCTTGTTGTGGTCATCGGTTGCACGTGCCGGCTGAATCAGATCTTCAAACGGCTTGTAGCACCAGCGAGAGTAGTTGGAGCCATCTTTCGCCGCAGCACAGCTAAACAGCGTGGCGAAGAAGTTATCCGGATCCCCGTTATCACCGGTCCAGCCCATCATTACAGCCTGATGTTCACCAGACTTGGCACGCTTGAGGTACTCACCCCATTCGTAGGTAACAATCTTGGCCTGAACACCAATTTTCGCCCAGTCAGCCTGGATCATTTCAGCCATACGGCGCGCGTTCGGGTTATACGGACGCTGTACCGGCATTGCCCACAGTTCAACGGTAAAGCCTTTATCCTGACCGGCTTCTTTCAGCAGTGCTTTCGCTTTCTCAGGATCGTAGTTGTAATCTTTAACGTCGTCGTTATAGCCCCACATGGTCGGCGGGATCAGGTTCTTCGCGGCAACTCCAGCCCCCTGATAAACAGCCTTGATGATCGCTTCTTTGTTTACCGCATAGGTCAACGCCTGACGAACTTTCACGTCATCAAACGGTTTCTTCTCGGTGTTGAAAGAGAGATAACCGACGTTCAGACCAGCCTGCTCCATCAGATTGATATTTTTGTCCTGCTTCATGCGCGCAATGTCCGCCGGGTTCGGATACGGCATCACCTGGCATTCATTTTTCTGCAGTTTGGCATAACGCACGGAAGCGTCAGGCGTAATGGAGAAGACCAGACGGTCAATCTGCGGCTTGGTGCCCCAGAAGCCGTCGAACGCTTTATACAGAATACGAGAATCTTTCTGGTACTGCTGCAGCTGGAACGGACCGGTACCGATTGGGTTCAGGTCAACTTTCTCCGGCGAACCGGCCTTCAGCATGTTGTCCGCATATTCTTTAGAAAGAATAGAGGCGAAGTCCATGGCCAGGTCAGCCAGGAACGGTGCTTCCGGACGGGTCAGTACGAACTGGACAGTTTTATCGTCCACTTTCTTCACTTCACTGATCAGGTCTGGCAGACCCATCCCTTCGAAGTATTCGTAGCTGCCGCCAGAAACTTTATGGTACGGGTTCTGAGCATTTTTCTGACGATCGAAAGAGAACACCACGTCATCAGCGTTGAAATCACGCGTCGGTTTGAAATCTTTGTTGTCCTGCCACTTCACGCCAGGGCGAAGGTGGAAGGTATAGGTTTTACCGTCTTCGCTGATTTCCCACTTCTCAGCAAGACCGGGGATCACTTCAGTTGTACCGGTTTTGAATTCAACCAGGCGGTTATAGATCGGTACGGAGCTGGCATCATAGGTAGTACCAGAGGTGAAAAGCTGTGGGTTAAAGCCTTCAGGAGATCCTTCTGAACAATAAACCAGAGTTTTAGCCTGTACGCTTGCGGCGCAGGTCATGGCCACCAGGCTCAGACCAAGCTTCAGCATCCCTGACTTCTTCAAGGAAATACTCATTCTTCTGCTCCAAATGTGATGTTTGTTGTTTTACCCTTTGCAGTGGGTTTGCACCGCCTGGCCTTTTTTGTTTTTTACCCGGCCGGGTCGGCGTTAAGAGGATGGGGATTCCGTTCACATAAGCGACTGAGTTGCAGTGCGGATTCTCCATGAAATGCCCCTCATGCCCTACAATCTGTCAACAGAATGTGAAAACGTCAATACAGGTAACCGTGATTTACACCAACGGTGAGAATTGGCAAACAAAGATTAAAAAAAGTGCAGGCGGGTATTTTCAGCAGGGAAATTTGTGCTACGCGCACTATGCCAGAATAAATATCTTCATATTCAGAAACATTTGGTGATTAACATTTATGCAAATTATGAAAATTTTCTCAACACATGCTGCATATCTGAGCGATTAATACCATGAACGTTAAAACGCACAGCGGAAAATGCTAGGTTCAGCCATAAGTAACGCAAAAAAAGATTCAAGCAAATATAAAAAAAGGCAATGGAATATGTCACAGAATCGTTAACAGTCAGTGGGAAGTGGTGCACAATTTTTGCAGACAAAATGAAGGTCAAAATGGGGATGGGAAAACGCAAAATACATCCTGTCAGTGCTTGCCTGTAGGCCGGATAAGGTGCTTGCGATGCCAAAACGGTGTAAATGTTTTGCCTGATGGCACTGCGTTCGTAGGCCGGATAAGGCGTCTGCGCCGCCATCCGGCGATGCCAAAACGCTGCAATGTTTTGCCTGATAGCTCTGTGTTCGTAGGCCGGATAAGGCGTCTGCGCCGCCATCCGGCGATGCCGACTCCCGCGCGCTTTAATTGCCTGATGGCGCTGCGCTTATCAGGCCTACAAATCTTTTGGATTCCAGAAAGCAAAAAACCCGCTCAAAGAGCGGGCTTTTCTAATTTGGTCGGTGATAGAGGATTACTCGTCACTTCGTGGCTCGCCCTGCGGGCCGTTGCTGCCGCAACGTTCTCTCGCTACGCTCGAGTCGAACCTCTTGCCCCCGGAGGTTCTCATCCTCACGGGCTTCAAATGCAAAAAACCCTGCTCGTTGAGCAGGGTTTTAAATTTGGTCGGTGATAGAGGATTCGAACCTCCGACCCCTTCGTCCCGAACGAAGTGCGCTACCAGGCTGCGCCAATCACCGAATGCGGGGCGCATCTTACTGCTCAGCTGCGCGCCCGTCAATCCCTTAGTATCAAAATGCCATTCGATCGGTGAGAAAGTCAGCAGCCCATTACCGGGCTACAACCTTCTTATCGTCCGGGACATGACACCAGTTGTTATTCTCATTTATACCGCCGTTTGGCGAGGTATATCCAAGGCAACCGAGAATGGTGTCGTACAGTTCAACATGGCGACGCGGAACCTTCATATCAGCCTCCTGCTTAAGGTGGGCGAAGGCTTTCGCATGATCGGGGTCTTCCAGATACTTATCAGACATCCACACCAACATAGGAACGCGGAACTGCTCTGGTGGTGCCATTTTACGTGGCGTACCGTGCAGGTGTTCACGCTCGTTGATCGACTCACCGTGATCGGCAGCATAGAACACGATCGCTTTCTTATCGCGCAGCTGGTCAAACACTTTGGTGATAAAGTGGTCAACATAGGTTACCGAGTTATCAAATGAGTTAATCATCTGCGCTTTCGAACAACCGCTATCAACATTGACACACTCCGGCTTCCACTGGGCGTACTCACGGGTATAGCGCTGCGTGTAGTTAAAGTGTGAGCCTTTGGTATGCAGGATAATCAGGTGCTTACCATTATCGTCCGGTTTGATTGATTGCTGCATCTCAGAAATCAGCAGCATATCGTCAACCGTTTTGCCACGGTTACGCGGCTCAGCGCCAATCTGCTCACGATATGCGATGTTCTCCGCCATCGTGTTGCTGTAGAACCACATCTCACTTTGCATCGCGTAGAGATCGGTATTAAAACCTAGCTGGCTGAGTACGGAAAAGACATTTTGTTCTTTCAGCGTACGCTGCGGGTTTTCCTCTGCTCCGCCTTCACGAACAAACATACAGCGTAGCGAAAGTTTGGTTGCCGTATCACACGAATATCCGCGGAAAGCGGCCAGGTTTTTTTCCTGAGCCAGCCTTGGCGTAGTATTTCTCTCGTAGCCAAAAATACCCATATGATCCCAACGGGTCGTTTCGCCGATAATAAACACGACGTAGGTATCATCAATATTCTTGGGGGCGACGTAGGTAAATTTCTTCGCCGGATTCATCAGCGACTTGTTATCTGAAGACTCATCAACCTGCGCCCAGGCATACAGACCCAGCGCAGACAACCAGTTTGAAGGCAAATATGAATTTGCCACTACGCCACCGTAGCTGGGCAAATCAATACCCGTTTCCCGTTCAACCGATTTCTGCTGTATTCCCAGTAACCGAATCGGCGCCCACACCATCAAGCCAGCCAACAGAACAACGGCCACGCTACGCCATCTCATACCTGGCGTACGTATCTGTTTTAACAGGGTATAGCGGCAGCGATTACTCCAGATAAGCAGCAGCGGCAAGATGCTGACCGAGACCAGCCACACAATAAAATGCCAGCCCACAACTTCCTTTGATAAATCAATATCGGTTGTCATGACCGAGGCAATAATGCCGTAGCCAATTACCACATTCAGGAAGGTCATGTAATAGCTGGCACCAGCGGAACACAGCACCACAAAGGTAGCCAGTACGCGCCAGGCCCGCCGACCAAACAGAGACAGAAGACGAAGTAAAAAGAAGGTAACCAGCACGGTGCCGGCTAATTCAACAACCGCAGAGATTCCTTTCAGCGCGGTAAATTCCTGCACATAGCTGCCAATGCGGCGATAAAAAACTGCGCAGTTCATAAACAGACCGATATAGATCGCAAGCAAGAAGCTAAGCTTTTGCTGCGTCATCGATTTAATGTATCTCATGCAAAAAAACCCTGGGAATCGGGATAAAAACACCCTGTGAAGTGGTCAATCGAACCAAACAGGGAAAAATGCGACAACAGCAGAGATGAAATGTCTACGGGCGCGGCTAAGTAGACCACAGGAGGGGAGAAAAGTGCTTATGGAGAATGCAAACGGCGCATATATTTTTGTAAATATATGCGCCGTGTATAAATCAGACGAAGTGTAAAATCAGGCGTGTGCCTCAGTAAATACGCTACGCTGCGGCTGGCGAATGGTCGTGGACAGCGCCAGCGAGATGATTAACAGCGCAAAGATAACGCAGAAGGTCACATAGAAACCGCCGAACAGCGAGGCGATAATTGACCCGCAGATGCTGCCAATCCCGAAGCCCAGGTAGATAACCCCATAGTTTTTCGCCAGGTTATTCAGGCCGAAGAACTCACTCACCAGTGACGGGAAGACCGTAATGGTGCCACCGAAGTTGAAGGCGACACAGGCAATGGCTGCGAAGAATGTCACTTCATTCAGCGGAGCAAAAAGCAGCGCCGCCATACCCACCAGCGAAACAACCTGACCAATGGTGATAACGCGAATACGGGAAATTTTGTCGGACAGAATACCCAGAACCAGACGACCTGACAGGTTCGCGATAGAAATAACAGTTACCGCATTCGCTGCTGTTGCCACATCCATTTTTGCCAGGCTTTGGGCGATATCTTTCGCGACACCAATCACGTAAAGCCCGCTCATGCATGCTGTCAGGAACATCACTGCCAACATCCAGTACTGTGGTTTACGCATGGATTGCGCCAGCGTGTAGTCGTTCTCTACCACGCCATTTACGGCTTTAACTTCCTGGTTTGGCGCATCTTTCATCAGCGTGGAGCCAAAGACAATCATCACCAGTACAATCGCGCCCCAAATCATAAAGGTCTTTTCCAGACCCACTGTGCTCAGCAGTTGGCTGTCGATAAATTTAAAGCCGAGGCTACCCAGGCCGTAAGAACCGATCGCAAAGGCGGAAATCAGCCCTTTACGCTCAGGGAACCATTTCACGCAGTTGGACAGGGTTAACAGGTATCCTGCACCGTCAGCCAGGCCAACCAGTACACCGGCACTCAGCCACAGCATAATCAAGCTGTCAGAATGCGCGGTTAAGAAGAAGCCCACACCCAGTAAGATACCGGATGCCATGGTGACGCGTTTCACGCCGAAACGTTCCTGAAGCTTCCCGGCGACGGAAGAAGAGATCGCCAGACCCAGACTCAGCAAACCAAAGGAAAATGCGACCTGACTAACCGGTGCATCGAGTTTTGAAGAGAGTGCGCCATTGAACAGGCTCCAGGTATAAACAGAACCTAATGCAAATTGGGTAATGATGGTGCCGATCAGTGTCAGCCACCGGGTACGCTGATAATCAGAAGTTTTCATGGCAGTCTTCCTGCATAGACAAAATGGGAAATTCTCTGCCGACAACCATACCGAAGTGCTTTTATGACCAGGAGAAAACGGCATGAAATGCCATCAGGACGGAATGAAATGCCTGGATTGCGGAATGAATGACGAGACAAAAAGTCGGGTTACTGAATTTTATTGCCGGAGTTAGTGCACGCTATCGCTGGAATGCGTGTGATTATTGATCCCAACATGTAACACAGATGTTTTAACCAGGCTTTTTTTCGTTAAAATTTGGCACTCACTCCCATGGTGTACAGGTAGTCGCTGTTATTCGTACTGTTTTCTGCCTGAGAAAGTGCCGCATAGGCAGCCATATGCTGATTCAGCAGCATATCTGCACCGACAGTGACATCGACCCAGTTACCCTCCTGACTCGTCGCCGCCATACGATTGAGACCCGATTGCGCCTTCCAGATATTCTCGCCAAATTGCTGGTTATAACTGATTTGCGCCCATGGCCGTATATCGCCAAGCTGCGAGTCGACCCGCCAACCCAGGGTACTGACGCTGGCATGCCACATCGGATCGGTCAGCGTTAGCGAAGTCACACTGTCGCCAAATTCGTTGTAGGTAGAGGTGGTTGAGCCATCATAATGCAGGGCTGCGACGGGCCCCGTCGTCACCTTACGGGAAAGGGGAAAATTCCAGCCCACGCTCATACCGCTGGTCGCATCCAGAGCCGTTTGGTCCGCCAGATTCACTACCGGCCCCGCCACGTTCTGGGTGGAGCGAATACGCTCTTCCAGGATGTCGTTATAACGTGGTTGGTGATCGCTGTCCCATGTATAACGTTCCGACGTATGACCGGACAGCGCATCAACGATATATTCTTGTTGCCAGCCATATGCCGTATTGGCAAACAGCGCACAAACGATGACGTTCGCCAGAATTAACCTCTGACGACCACTACTGTTTCTTATAATCATCAACGCGACTCCAGAAAAGAGCCGAATTCGGCGATATTATTGTCATTGTTTAAAGGATATCGGGCACATGAGGCCCTGTATTAAATATTGTCTTTTTAGCGGGCGCGTCAAGGCGAGCCGAATGAAATTTTTACGCCAGTAAAAACAGCGAGGAAGAGTATGCAGCGTTGCGGTTGGGTCAGTCAGGATCCACTATACATTGCCTATCATGACAAGGAATGGGGCGTCCCGGAAACCGATGGTAAAAAGCTGTTCGAAATGATCTGCCTTGAAGGCCAGCAGGCTGGGCTGTCGTGGATAACGGTGCTAAAGAAACGGGAAAACTATCGCCAGGCATTCCACCACTTCGATCCTGCAACCGTTGCGGCGATGACCGAAGAGGATGTAGAAAGGCTGGTACTGGATGCCGGTATTATTCGCCATCGAGGAAAGATTCAGGCCATTATCGGCAACGCCCGTGCCTTTTTGGCAATGGAGCAAAACGGTGAGCCGTTTAGCGAGTTCGTCTGGTCATTCGTCGATAACCAACCGCAGTTAACCCGTGCAGCCAGTCTGAGCGATATCCCTACTTCAACGCCTGCCTCTGACGCACTTTCTAAAGCGTTAAAAAAGCGTGGATTTAAGTTTGTTGGCACCACCATCTGTTACTCCTTTATGCAGGCATGCGGTCTGGTCAACGACCATGTCATCGGCTGCATGTGCTACCCAGGAGAACAACATGATTCGTGAATCCAACGCTGACGATCTGGCACCCATTCTGGCACTGTGGATGGAAAGCACCATTTTTGCCCATCCTTTTATCGAAGAACGCTACTGGCGCGAGAGTGAGCCTATCGTACGTGATGTCTACCTGCCCGCTGCGCAAACCTGGGTGTGGGAAGAAAACGGTGTGCTCAAAGGTTTTGCCAGCGTGATGGAAGAGCGTTTTTTAGGCGCGCTGTTTGTCGAGCCTGCCGCCATCAGAAGCGGTATCGGCAAAGCGCTGGTGCAACATGTGCAGCAGCGCTTTTCGTGGCTCAGCCTGGAGGTCTACCAGAAGAATCAATCAGCGGTAAACTTCTACCACGCACTGGGCTTTCGCATTGAAGACAGCGCGTGGCAGGAAGAGACTCACCATCCAACCTGGATTATGGGCTGGCAGGTGGATCAAACGCCGTAAGCACCAGGTTCGGCCCACTGTACTTCTCCAGCCACGCCAGCGCGGTATTGCCCGCACAGCCGTTCCCCAGCTTCGAGCTGGGGAGATCTTTGGTCAGCACGTTGACAGCGCCATTTTTACAAATACCGTCGGCGGCCGGGTCCAAATCAGGCCAGGCCCCCTCGTGAATACAGATGACGCCGGGTTTGATCCCTGTCGTCACAACAGCACCCGCCAGGATATGCCCACGGTGGTTCCACACCCTGACCGTATCGCCATCTGCAATCCCCCGCGCTTGCGCATCCTGCGGATGAATCGTCACTGGCTCCCGATCCGCCACCGCATACTGTTCGCGTAACGCACTGTAGTTGAGCTGGCTGTGCAAACGGTGAGCCGGATGGGCGGAGAGCACCTGCAGTTGGTCGGGTTCGGCGTTGCCGAACCACTCATCAGGCTCCAGCCACATCGGGTGTCCTGCACAATCTGCATAGCCGTAACCTGCAATTTTTGCAGAATAGATTTCAATTTTTCCACTGTCCGTTTTCAGCGGATGCGCCTGTGGATCGCGGCGAAAATCAGCAAAACGGATGAACTGCGTATTTGCGGCGTTTTCCGGCATTTCGATCAGTGCATTCTTTTGCCAGAACTCAGCGAAGGGCGGCAGTGTAACCTGCTGGCTGGCACCACGCTGCGCAGCAATGTCGTAAAAAGTTTCCAGCCACGCCAGTTCGCTTTTCCCCTCAGTGAATCGGGTATAACCGCCCTGTTCCCAGCGCTCACTAAGCTCGGCAAAAACATCAAAATCGTTGCGCGCTTCAGCCTGTGGTGGCACGACCTGCTTCATCGGCACCAGATGCTGGTTGCTGTAGTCTCCGGTCATGGTCAAATCGTTACGTTCAAAAGAGGTTGTCGCGGGTAACACGATATCGGCATGCTTCGCCGCAGCGGTCCAGAAACACTCCGAGATAACCACCAGTTCCGGCTTTTGCCAGGCGCGGATCAGACGATTGGTGTCCTGGTGATGCGTGAAGTTTGCGCCCCCGGCCCACCAGAGCATGCGGATGTCCGGGAAATGCCGATCCATACCGTTGTGCTGATAGAAACCGCCGGGATTTTCCAGCGCCTCGACGATACGCGCCACCGGGATTTTATCCACCGCGTCGGTGCCGCCTTTGAGGCTCCCTTGCATCGAAGCCAGTACCGCTGCACGACGCGTCGGGTTCCCTCCGTTGGCAAAATGATACGACAGTCCAAAGCCACCGCCGGGCGTGCCAATTTGACCGAGCATGGCGGCCAGCGTGACGATCATCCAGTGTTTTTGCTCGCCATACTGCTGACGCTGCATACCCCAACCGGCCATCAGCATGGTGGTATTTTGGTGAAATATTGCTGCAAGTTCGCGTATTTTCGCTGCCGGAATACCACAAATTTCAGCAGCCCACTCTGCCGTTTTCGCTATCCCATCGGATTTACCCAGCAGGTAGTCGGCGAACGAATCATATCCGGTTGTACAACGGGCGAGAAAATCCTCGTCATGCCAGTCGTTTTCCACCAGCGTATACGCGATACCCAGCATCAACGCTACGTCGGTCCCCATATGCGGGGCAATCCATTCCATCTTGTCGCCAAAGAACGCCACACTTTCCGATCGCATTGGATCGATGCAGATCAATCGCTTACCGCTATCGCGCAGCGCTTCAAAGTAAGCAATACCCTGTTCGTCAGACGCATTCCAAGCAATTTTCAGCGTATTCAGTGGGTTAGCGCTCCACAGCACCACCACATCGCTATGCTCCAGCACCATCGGCCAGCTGGTCTGCTGCTGGTAAACTTCGTTGCCGCCTACCACATACGGCATGATGGCCTGTGCCGCCCCCGTAGAATAATCCCCCAGGTGCCCGGTATATCCCCCCGCCAGCGCCATATAGCGCTGCAGCAGGGTCGCCGCTTTGTGTAATACACCGTTCGACCGCCAGCCGTATGAGCCGGCAAAAATCGAGGTTGGACCGTAACTGTCACGGATGCGCTTATGCTGCGCATCGATAAGATTCAGCGCATCGTCCCAGCTAACACGAACAAACTCATCCTGCCCGCGCACGCCTTGCGGATTATCCGGCGAGGCAAGGAATCCTTTACGCACCATGGGAAAACGTACCCGCGTTTTACTGTGTACCTGATCGCGAACCACGGTTTGCAGCGAGTTGGGATGAGAGGTGGGTAATGCCCCCCGGGATGAAAAAACAGTCTCGCCATCGGTTTCGACAAGAATGGGCCCCCAGTGTGCGGCAGTTAACACCGGGTAATGTGCAGGTGAATTAGCCAAGATGGCGCTCCTGAATGCGATGTGACGGCTTATGGTTATGCCGTTCAATGTTACTTACAAATTTCAGAGTCTTCCCTGGAATTTTCTTCATGTTCAGACGTCATAATCAACCGCCACGGTCGCTGTGGTAAAGAAGAAAAAAGTCATTAAGGAATTAAGATGAAGAAACGTGTATTTGTTATTGCTGCCATCGTGAGCGGCGCCCTGGCGGTATCTGGCTGCACAACAAACCCTTACACCGGCGAGCGAGAAGCAGGAAAATCCGGCATCGGCGCGGGTATCGGTTCCCTGGTGGGTGCGGGTATTGGCGCACTCTCGTCTTCGAAGAAAGATCGCGGAAAAGGCGCGCTGATTGGTGCAGCGGCAGGTGCGGCTGTGGGTGGCGGTATCGGTTATTACATGGATGTGCAGGAAGCAAAACTGCGTGAGAAAATGCAGGGAACAGGCGTCAGCGTGACGCGTAGCGGCGATAACATCATTCTGAACATGCCAAACAATGTCACCTTCGACAGCAGCAGCGCCAACCTGAAACCGGCGGGCGCAAACACGCTGACCGGCGTGGCAATGGTACTGAAAGAGTACAATAAAACAGCCGTCAACGTGTTGGGCTTCACCGACAGCACTGGCAGCCACGATTTGAACATGCGTCTGTCACAGCAGCGTGCCGACTCCGTCGCCAGCGCGTTGATTACCCAGGGCGTGGCAGCGAACCGCATTCGCACTCAGGGTATGGGCCCGGCGAACCCCATCGCCAGCAACAGCACGGCTGAAGGTAAAGCGCAGAACCGTCGCGTAGAGATTACGTTGAGTCCTGTGCAGTAATCGTTGAGCCGGGTGGCGGCTTCGCCTTACCCGGCCTACGTTCGACATATAGGCCCGGTAAGCACAGCGCCACCGGGCAAATTACTTGCTTCGTCAGATTTTCCCGCTAAGGTATTCTCACTAAATCCAGGGAAATCAGCGATGAGCAAATCAACACGGGCAACCATCAGCGATGTGGCAAAGGCCGCAAAAACCGGCAAGACCAGCATTTCACGCTACCTCAACGGTGAAAAGCATCTGCTATCCGACGCGCTGTTAGCCCGCATTGAAAAAGCCATTGCCGAACTCGACTACCGTCCCAGCCTGATGGCCAGAGGCCTGAAGCATGGGCGTACTCGCCTGATTGGCCTGATTATCGCTGATATAACCAACCCCTACTCCGTCAACGTGTTAAGCGGTATTGAAGCCGCCTGCCGTGACAAAGGTTTTACCCCGCTGGTCTGTAACACGAACAACGAAGTGGATCAGGAGCTGCATTATCTCGATCTGCTGCGCAGCTACCAGGTCGAAGGGATCGTGGTGAACGCCGTCGGGATGCGTGAAGAAGGACTGAACCGTCTGCAACAGTCTGCGCTGCCAATGGTACTGATTGACCGTAAGATCCCGGATTTCGCCTGCGATATGGTCGGACTGGATAATACCCAGGCAGCGACCGTTGCCACCGAACACCTGCTTGAACAAGGTTTTGAAGCCATTCTGTTCCTTAGCGAGCCGCTGGGGATGGTCAATACTCGCCGCGAGCGCCTGAGCGCCTTTCGCGCCACGCTCGCACGCTACCCCGGCGTTATCGCGCAAAATGCCGAAGTTCCGCTAACGGACAATACGCAACTCGATGACACACTGCGCCAGTTTCACCAGCAGCATCGAGGGATGCGCAAAGCCGTTATCTCTGCCAATGGCGCCCTGACGTTGCAGGTTGCCCGTGCGTTAAAGCGTATTGGCCTCAACTGGGGCAGCGACATCGGGCTACTTGGGTTTGACGAGCTGGAATGGGCCGAGTTAGCTGGCGTCGGCATCACCACGCTAAAACAGCCCACCTGGCAGATTGGCTACACCGCCGTCGAGCAGGTAGTACGCCGGATCGATGGCGACTCAGACGCAATCCAGGAACAGGTTTTTTCCGGCGAACTGATCGTTCGTGGCTCCACCGCCCGCTAAATTTCCTTCGTGATGGTGATCATAAATTCAACATCACAGGCTTTTCTTTGGAACCGGTTCCATCTAGCGTTATAGCAAGAACGCTGGTTATGGAGTTTCCATGAAAAGAAAAATTATGGTGGTCACTGCCGCTTACGGCTACGACCAGGTACGCGCCGCAGGTGGGCAAACGGCCCTGCTGCCCATCATTGCCGAAGCCGGTGCTGACGGGGTTGAAATCCGCCGCGAGATGCTGACCGACGCCGAGCTAAAAACACTGCCAACAATGGCCTCTGCGATTGAGATTTTCGGCCTGCTGGCATGCTACTCCGCCCCCGAACCGCTGTTCACCGAAGACGGAAATCTTAATCCTCGCCTTCCGGAATTACTCCAGGAAGCGCAAGCCCTGCAAGCACTGTGGTTAAAAGTTTCCCTCGGCCATTTTGCCCATGACGGACAGTTCGACGTGTTGCGCGAATGGCTGGACAACAGCGGGATGGAGCTGGTTGTCGAAAACGATCAAACATCCTGTGGACGCCTGCAACCGATGAAGCGCTTTAACGATGCCTGTCAGGCATTCAATCTGCCCATTTCTCTGACCTTCGATATGGGAAACTGGTTGTGGGTAGGTGATTCTCCGGAAGAGGCTGCACAGCAGTTGGCCTCAAGCGTTGGATATATCCATGTGAAAGCCGCCACACCACATCGTGACAGCTACCGTGCCGTGCCGCCGGATCACACGGAATCACGCTGGCTGGCGCTGCTGGACACGTTGCCCGCAGATGTTCCGCGCGGCATTGAATTCCCCCTGGAAGGGCAAGACTTAACGGCGGTTACCCGTCACTACGTCGCTCTATTACGCAAGGAGTAACACATGAAAAATTCACTGGACGTTGTCACCATTGGTGAAGCGATGGCGATGTTTGTCGCCACACAAACCGGTGATTTGGCGGACGTGGAACAGTTTATTAAACGCGTTGCTGGCGCTGAACTTAATGTGGCAACCGGACTTGCCCGCCTGGGTCTGAACGTAGGCTGGGTAAGCCGCGTGGGTAACGACAGTTTTGGCCGTTTTATTATTAAGTCGCTGGAGAAAGAAGGGATTGATGCGCAGGGAGTCACTCTGGACGGGCGCTACGCTACCGGCTTTCAGCTTAAATCTAAAGTCGAAAATGGAACCGATCCCATTGTGGAATATTTCCGCAAAGGCTCTGCAGCCAGCCATCTCAGCGTTGAGGATTATCACGATGGGTATTTCTCCAGCGCACGCCACCTGCACCTGAGCGGCGTTGCAGCTGCGCTGTCTGCCAGTTCATATGAACTACTGGCGCACACCGCCCGCACCATGAAGGCCCAGGGGAAGACCATCTCGTTCGACCCGAATTTGCGCCCGGTACTGTGGAAAAGCGAAGGCGAGATGGTGGAAAAACTCAACCGACTGGCATTCCAGGCTGACTGGGTACTGCCGGGGTTAAAAGAGGGCATGATTTTAACCGGACAACAAACTCCAGAAGCCATTGCAGACTTTTATCTGCGTCATGGCGTGAAGGCCGTCATCGTGAAGACCGGGGCTGATGGGGCCTGGTACAAAGCAGCTAGCGGCGAGCAAGGCAGCGTCGCGCCGGTGAAAGTCGACAACGTGGTCGATACCGTCGGCGCAGGAGATGGCTTTGCCGTCGGCGTGATCAGCGCGCTGCTGGAAGGCCGAACGCTGCATCAGGCAGTGACCCGGGGCAATAAAATTGGCGCTCTGGCCATTCAGGTTCAGGGCGACAGCGAAGGATTACCCACACGTGAACAATTAGGGGAATAAATTCCCGGCCAACTCTGTACCCTACAGACAGAGGCGGCGTATCAGCATAACCAGAGGGCAGTCTATGAATAGCTCAACCAACGCAGCAAAACGCTGGTGGTACATCATGCCAATCGTGTTTATCACGTACAGCCTGGCGTACCTTGACCGTGCGAACTTTAGCTTCGCTTCCGCCGCCGGTATAAACGAGGACCTCGGCATTACCAAAGGGATCTCTTCCCTGCTGGGCGCGCTGTTTTTTCTCGGCTATTTCTTCTTCCAGATCCCAGGCGCAATTTACGCCGAACGCCGCAGCGTACGTAAACTGATTTTTGTCTGTCTGATTCTGTGGGGCGCCTGCGCGTCACTGACCGGGATGGTCAGCAACATTCCGATGCTGGCCGCCATTCGCTTCATTCTTGGCGTCGTTGAAGCCGCGGTCATGCCGGCCATGCTGATTTATATCAGCAACTGGTTTACGAAGTCCGAGCGTTCGCGTGCCAATACCTTCCTGATCCTCGGTAACCCTGTCACCGTCCTGTGGATGTCCGTCGTGTCCGGGTATCTGATTCAGGCGCTGGGCTGGCGTGAAATGTTCATCATTGAAGGTTTTCCGGCCATCATCTGGGCGTTCTGCTGGTGGGTACTGGTAAAAGATAAACCGTCGCAGGTGGGCTGGTTGTCAGAATCCGAAAAAGCCGCGCTGCAGGCCCAGTTAGAAAAAGAACAGCAGGGTATCAAAGCCGTGCGTAACTACGGCGAAGCGTTCCGTTCACGTAACGTTATTCTGCTGTGCATGCAGTACTTTGCCTGGAGTATTGGCGTCTACGGTTTTGTTCTGTGGTTGCCGTCAATTATCCGCAGCGGCGGTGCCAACCTGGGTATGGTAGAGGTCGGTTGGCTTTCGTCCGTTCCGTATCTGGCCGCAACGGCTGCGATGATCCTGGTTTCATGGGCTTCCGATAAACTGCAAAACCGTAAGCTGTTTGTCTGGCCACTGCTGCTGATTGCCGCTTTCGCCTTTATTGGCTCCTGGGCCGTTGGCGCAGACCACTTCTGGATTTCTTACACACTGCTGGTTATCGCCGGCGCGGCGATGTACGCCCCGTATGGTCCCTTCTTCGCCATCATTCCTGAGATGTTGCCGCGCAACGTCGCTGGGGGAGCCATGGCGTTGATCAACAGCATGGGCGCATTAGGCTCCTTCTTTGGTTCCTGGTTTGTCGGCTACCTCAATGGCACCACCGGCAGCCCGTCCGCCTCATACATTTTTATGGGGGTAGCGCTTTTTGTCTCAGTGTGGCTAACTCTTATTGTTAAGCCTGCTAATAATCAACAGCTACCTATTGGCGCACGCCACGCTTAAATTTTAACTTACGGAGATTCGCATGAAGCCGTCCATTATTCTCTATAAAGCGTTACCTGACGATTTACTGCATCGCCTGGAAGAGCATTTTACTGTCACTCAGGTGCCTAACCTGCGTGCGGAAACCGTAGCACAGCACGCCGCAGCCTTTGCCAGCGCGGAAGGCCTGCTGGGCTCCAGTGAAGCCGTCAATACCGCCCTGCTGGAGAAAATGCCCAAACTGCGTGCGACCTCGACCATTTCCGTAGGCTATGACAATTTCGATGTTGAAGCCTTAAACGCACGCAAGGTGCTGCTGATGCACACGCCAACGGTGCTGACAGAAACCGTGGCGGACACGGTAATGGCGCTGGTGTTAAGTACGGCGCGACGCGTGGTGGAAGTCGCTGAACGCGTGAAGGCAGGCGAATGGACAAAAAGCATCGGAGCCGACTGGTTTGGTACCGATGTTCACCATAAGACGTTGGGTATTGTCGGCATGGGACGTATTGGGCTGGCGCTGGCACAACGCGCGCATTTCGGCTTTAGCATGCCGATTCTCTACAACGCGCGCCGCCACCATCAGGAAGCGGAAGAACGTTTCAACGCGCGCTACTGCGACCTGGATACGCTGCTGCAAGAATCGGACTTTGTTTGCCTGATTCTGCCGTTAACGGACGAAACCCACCATCTGTTCAGTACCGAACAGTTTGCCAAAATGAAGTCTTCTGCCATTTTCATTAACGCCGGGCGTGGCCCGGTGGTGGATGAGAACGCACTGATCGCCGCTCTGCAAAGCGGGGAGATTCATGCCGCTGGGCTGGATGTGTTTGAACAAGAGCCGTTGCCGTCAGACTCACCGCTGCTGTCACTGCCGAATGTGGTGGCGGTGCCGCATATTGGTTCAGCCACGCATGAAACGCGCTATAACATGGCGGCTTGTGCTGTGGATAACTTAATTGACGCACTGCAGGGAAAAGTTGAGAAGAACTGCGTAAATCCGCAAGTGGCCAAATAACACAAAAGGCCGGGTAGCATTGGTGCTCACCCGGCCTTTAATGTGTCTTACCGTACGACGATTACTGCGCGGCACTCACCGCAGCAGTCCATGCCTGATTAAATGCCTGATGCTGCGCCGCCAGCGGGCCAATCAGCGTATTGTACTGACTGGCCTGTTGTGAGGTTGGGAACTGGATGCCGTTCGCAACAAAGCTCACCTGCGTATCCTGCTGCGCGATAAAATCGCCTACCTGCACCAACTGCTGCGTGAAAACTTGCGCGGCTGGGATCAGCGGCTGTAACGCCTCTGCCGGTGCGGTCACGACTTTGCTGTAAACCTGATCAAAGACAGGTTTCAGATCATCACCCTGCTTCAGCGCGCCATGGGCAGCATCTGCCTGTAGCTTCGCATTCTGCAACTGTTGTCCTAACACGCCCAGCGCGCCATTTGCCTGACGCAGCGGTTCACGCTGAGTCATGTAATCCTGAGGAACACGGATTGCGTTTACGCTATCAACAACCGGGCGCAGACCGGAGTCCATTGCCTGATTAACCTGCTGTGAATAGCCATAAAGAATCGCGTAATCGGACACAAACGGGCCAAACTGTTTTTTCTGATCGGCAGTAAGCGTCGGTAAACGCTCTCCGCTACGCATTGCAGTATTCTGCAGAAAATCGATAAACGCTTTGCGTTGATCGCCTTCTTTATCAAAACACCCACTCAGGCCAACTACCATTAAGAGCGCCAAAACAGGCGCAAACCAGCGAGAGCAGGACTTACCTGTCGCCATTTTAATACTCCTTTCACCCAAAAATGCGCACAACGACACCCGCGTGCCTGACGTTGACAAGGATAGTCCAGGTCAGCCCCGCAAGATACCCTTTCCGCGTAATCTTGTCGGGGAAAATAACGGTTTCCACCACCCGGTGTTTTGCTCAACAATGCTCCATTCACATAACGGCGGTCTATTTTAGTCATCTTTACAATTGGAAGGGTTCGATCGGAGATCCCGACCTTTATCAGTTCGTTAGCCAACTAAAGGTTGTCACCCGCGATTCGCTGAAACGAATCCACAACGCATACCTTAAATTCGCCTTCATTTTTTCCGACTACGCTTAATGAGCTTCGATGAAATTCACGATCCCGCTGTGTGATTTATAGGAGTTCTCAATGGAATACAAAGATCCTATGTTTGAACTGCTAAGCAGTCTGGAGCAGATTGTTTTTAAAGATGTATCGCAGACAGTTACTCAGACGCAAAAAACCAACCCTTTCGCTGAATTTGAACAACTACGACGAGGGACAGGTTTAAAAACAGATGATTTCGCCCGGGTGATGGGCGTGACGGTCGCGATGGTTCATGAATGGGAGTCTAAACGCGTGAAGCCATCCAGTACCGAATTGAAGTTGATGCGTCTGATTCAGGCAGACCCTCGATTAAGTAAACAGTTGATGGATTGAGCTATTTTTTAATTTTTCTGAAGAACGGTCCGGTAAAAGGGCCGTTCCCTTACGGAGGGTATCCACAAATAAGAAAATAGTAGTTGCATCCACAGGCGTAAAATGAGTTAATGCGCTCAACGGTTTGACGTACAGACCATTAAAGCAGTTTAGTAAGGCAAGTCCCTTCAAGAGTTATCATTGATACCCCTCGTAGTGAGCATTTCCTTTACTGTTAAAAAATCTGTAGAGCACGCCATATCGCCGAAAGGCACACTTATTTTTTAAAAGGTAATACACTATGTCCGGTAAAATGACTGGTATCGTAAAATGGTTCAACGCTGATAAAGGTTTCGGTTTCATCACTCCTGACGATGGCTCTAAAGACGTGTTCGTACACTTCTCTGCTATCCAGAACGATGGCTACAAATCTCTGGACGAAGGTCAGAAAGTTTCCTTCACCATCGAAAGCGGCGCTAAAGGCCCGGCAGCTGGCAACGTAACCAGCCTGTAAGCTTAAAAAGCTCAGAATTCAAGATCCCTGCCAAACGGCGGGGATTTTTTTTATTTGTTCTCCACGCCCCCTCTCCCGAACACGTCTTTGCATTACTTTACCCATCACACCTTTGACCTTTCCCTAAGGGCAAGCTTTATAGTGAGCGAGTTTATATTCCACAATTTTCACAAGGAATTGAAGCTATGTCGAAATCCTCACTGCTGTTATTTTTAGGTTTGCTCACAACCGGTACCGCCTTCGCGGCAACACCGGAAGCCAATTTCCTGGCTGAACACGGACTCAGCGGGAAATCCGTCGAGCAAATAGTCGAGACCATTGACCAATCCCCCCAGAGTCGCCCGCTGCCGTACTCAGCCTCTGTCACCAGTACCGCGCTGAAGCTGTCTTCGGGCGACCAGGTGTATACGATGCCGCTCGGCGATAAGTTCTATCTGTCGTTTGCCCCCTATGAGTGGCAAACGCACCCTTGTTTCAACCACAGCCTTTCCGGTTGTCAGGGAGAAATGCCTGGGAAAAAATTCAACGTCAAAGTGACGGATAGCAAAGGGGATGTGGTTGTACAAAAAGAGATGAAAAGTGGCCGAAATGGTTTCGTCGGGATTTGGTTACCGCGCAATATGACAGGTACCATCGCGGTAAGCTACAACGGTAAATCAGCCGAGTATCCCATTAAAACGATGGAAGATAGCCAGACCTGCCTGACAAAATTACAACTGCGCTAACAGCATAAAAAAATGCCGGATAGCGCAATGTTTATCCGGCCTACTGGTGTCTTTCTTGTAGGCCGGATAAGGCACAGCCACCATCCGGCATTTTCTAAATCAGCGCAGGGCCGTTACTGCAGCAGCGAAATATCCGCAACACGCAGGAATAGCTCACGCAGTTTTTCGAGCATAGACAGACGGTTAATACGCAGATCTTTATCCTCTACGTTCACCATCACTTTCTCGAAGAACGCATCGACCGGTTCACGCAGTGCCGATAGCTCAACCAGCGCTTCCTGGTAATGACCGGCAGCGAAGACAGGCTCCAGCTTATCGCGCAACACCACAACCTGCATTGCCAGCGCAATTTCTTCCGGCTCTTTCAGCGTCGCCGCATTCACGCGGTCATTCAGCGTCTCTTCAGACTTCGCCAGGATGTTCGATACACGTTTGTTCGCAGCAGCCAGCGCGGACGCGGCTTCCAGCGTACGGAAGTGCGAAACCGCCTTCATACGTGCGTCAAAATCAGCCGGACGAGTCGGACGACGCGCCAGTACGGCCTGAATGGTATCTACGGTATAGCCTTCGTCCTGATACCAGGCGCGGAAACGACCCAGCATGAAGTCGATAACGTCATCCACCACGTTGGCGTTGGTCAGCTTGTCGCCATACAGACGTACCGCTTCTTCCGTCAGCGTTTGCAGATCCAGATTCAGGTTCTTCTCAACGATGATACGCAGCACGCCCAGCGCGGCACGACGCAGTGCAAACGGGTCCTTGTCGCCTTTCGGATGCTGACCGATACCGAAAATACCCGCCAGGGTGTCCATCTTATCGGCAATCGCCACCGCACAGGCAACCGGGTTAGACGGCAGGTCATCACCGGCGAAGCGCGGCTGATACTGCTCGTTCAACGCGACGGCCACATCTTCCGCTTCGCCATCATGACGCGCGTAGTGCATGCCCATTACGCCCTGGGTGTCAGTGAACTCGAAGACCATGTTGGTCATCAGGTCGCACTTGGACAGCAGGCCAGCACGCGTTGCGTGGTTTACATCAGCGCCAATCTGTTCGGCAATCCAGCCCGCCAGCGCCTGAATACGGTCAGTCTTGTCACGCAGCGTACCCAGCTGTTGTTGGAACAGCACGGTTTGCAGACGCGGCAGATTGTCTTCCAGACGTTTTTTACGGTCAGTATTGAAGAAGAACTCGGCATCTGCCAGGCGCGGACGAACCACCTTCTCGTTACCGGAGATAATCTGGCTCGGGTCTTTCGATTCGATGTTAGCAACGAAGATAAAGTTCGGCAGCAGTTTGCCGTCGTTCGCATAAACCGGGAAGTACTTCTGGTCACCTTTCATGGTGTGTACCAGCGCTTCAGACGGCACCGCGAGGAATTTCTCTTCGAACTTCGCAGTCAACACTACCGGCCATTCCACCAGCGAGGTGACTTCTTCCAGAAGGCTTTCGCTCAGGTCAGCGTTACCGCCAATCTTACGCGCTGCTTCTTCAGCATCGGCTTTGATTTTCGCTTTACGCTCAGCGTAATCCGCGATCACTTTGCCACGCTCACGCAGGATTTCTGGATACTGATCGGCAGAATCGATGGTGAATTCCGGCTCGCCCATAAAACGATGACCGCGGATCACGCGATCGGACTGAATCCCCAGAATCGTTGCCGGAATCACTTTGTCGCCCAGCAGCAGGGTCACAGTGTGAACCGGACGCACGAAGTGGACGTCAGACGCCCCCCAGCGCATCAGTTTCGGGATCGGCAGCTTCGCCAGCGAAGTCGCAATCATGTTCGGCAGCAGCGCTTCAGCGCTTTCGCCTTTCACATGCGCGCGGTACAACAACCATTCGCCTTTATCGGTGGTCAGACGCTCGGCCTGGTCAACGGTGATACCGCAACCACGCGCCCAACCTTCCGCCGCTTTACTCGGTTTACCTTCAGCATCAAACGCCTGGGCAATTGCCGGTCCACGCTTCTCAACTTCACGATCGGGTTGAGATTCCGCCAGGGCAGCGACTTTCAGCGCCAGACGACGCGGAGCAGCAAACCACTCAACATTGCCGTGCGCGAGGCCAGCGTTATCCAGCTCCGCAGTGAAGTTCGCAGCAAAGGACTCAGCCAGGCTGCGCAGTGCTTTTGGTGGCAGCTCTTCAGTGCCGATTTCCACCAGAAAAGTTTTCTCAGACATGGCCGCCTCTTATTTGTCTTTGTTGCACATCGGGAAGCCAAGGGCTTCACGGGAAGCGTAGTAAGCTTCTGCCACTGCTTTAGTCAGGGTGCGAATGCGCAGAATGTAGCGCTGACGCTCGGTGACGGAGATGGCTTTACGCGCATCCAGCAGGTTGAAGCTATGGGCGGCTTTCAGAATACGTTCATACGCAGGCAGCGGCAGTGGGTTTTCCAGCGCCAGCAGCTGCTGCGCTTCTTTCTCGTACTGCTCGAAGCAGGTGAACAGGAAGTCCACGTCAGCGTATTCGAAGTTGTAAGTGGATTGCTCCACTTCGTTCTGATGGAACACATCGCCGTAAGTGGTTTTACCCAGCGGGCCGTCGCTCCAGACCAGGTCGTAAACGCTGTCTACGCCCTGAATGTACATGGCCAGACGTTCCAGACCGTAGGTAATTTCCCCGGTCACAGGTTTACATTCCAGACCACCAACCTGCTGGAAGTAGGTGAACTGCGTGACTTCCATGCCGTTCAGCCACACTTCCCAACCGAGACCCCAGGCACCCAACGTCGGGTTTTCCCAGTTATCTTCCACGAAACGGATATCGTGAATGGTCGGGTCCATACCCAGCTCTTTCAGAGAACCCAGGTACAATTCCTGAATATTGTCCGGTGACGGCTTAATCACTACCTGGAACTGATAGTAGTGCTGTAAGCGGTTCGGGTTTTCGCCATAGCGCCCGTCGGTCGGACGACGAGAAGGCTGCACATAAGCAGTCGCCATCGGTTCCGGCCCCAGTGCACGCAGGCAGGTCATTGGGTGAGATGTCCCCGCGCCGACTTCCATGTCCAATGGTTGAACGATGGTGCAGCCCTGGCGAGCCCAGTAATCCTGTAAGGTCAGGATCAAGCCCTGGAAGGTCCTGGTATCAAACTTTTGCATATTATTTCGTGCTGGATACGTGTGGATTTAAAGGAAGCGATCAGTATACCCGCTGGCTGCAAGATATACAGTACGAAACGGGAAAAAGGGGGAACTTAGCGCATGGAAAGGTGCAAAAACTGCCCGTCTGCGTCAAATGAGCAGACAAAACTCTCTTTACGGAAGGTAGAACCGCGCATCTCATAACTACCCTGGAATTGCTCAAGACCGGTGATAGCAATTTTCTGGGCACCCGTATTATAAAGCTCCGATGCTTCACTTTTGCACAATGACTCCATATCCAGCGAACGCGTGGCAGTAATTTTGACCTTTTGCGCTTTCTGCACGGGTACTGACGATTGTGGATCGGCGCACCCCGCCAGCAGCAGCGTGAGGATTGCTGGAAAGAAATACTTCATCATCATTTTATTACCGCCTGGTTTACTGGTCAGTCTTATTATTAGTGTCTGGAAACAGATCCTATTGTGAGAATCTCCCCAGGCCATCACAAGCTTTAGCGTAATAACTCGGATTAATCCAGTGAGCGATGTTCGCAAATACAGGTCAGACTTTTTTTAATGAAAACAGAGGAACTGATGCAGCCCAAAATTTTCTGGATTGATAACTTACGCGGGATAGCCTGTTTAATGGTTGTGATGATTCACACTACGACCTGGTACATCACCAATGCGCAAAGCGTCAGCCCGGTAAATTGGGATCTTGCCAATGTGCTAAATTCAGCTTCTCGCGTTAGCGTCCCGCTGTTTTTTATGATCTCGGGTTATCTCTTTTTTGGCGAACGCAGCGCCAGACCGCGACATTTCATCCGTATTGCGTTGTGCATCCTGTTTTACAGCACCGTTGCACTGGCCTACATCCTGCTGTTCACCTCGATCAACGCTGAGCTATCGTTGAAAAACCTGCTACAAAAACCGGTGTTCTACCACCTGTGGTTTTTCTTCGCTATTACCGTTATCTACCTGGTCTCCCCGTTAATTCAGGTGAAAAATGTCAGCGGAAAAATGCTGCTGGCATTGATGGTCGTGATTGGCGTTATTGCCAATCCCAATACCGTATCGCAAAAATTGGGCAGCTTTGAGTGGCTACCCATCAACCTGTACATCAGTGGCGATACCTTCTACTACATTCTGTACGGCATGCTGGGTCGGGCAATTGGCATGATGGAGACACAAAAGCGCTCACTCACCTGGCTCTGTGCAGCGTTGTGTATCGTCGCCGTGTTTGTTATTTCCCGCGGGACGCTGCATGAGCTCCAGTGGCGAGGTAATTTTGCCGATACCTGGTATCTCTATTGTGGCCCGGCGGTATTTATCTTTGCTGCATCGCTCCTGACGCTGGTCAAAAACACGCTCAGCACACGCACACTGCCCATACTGGGGATTGTTTCCCGTCACTCGTTAGGTATTTACGGTTTCCACGCGCTGATCATTCATGCGCTACGTACCCGCGGTATTGAACTCAAAAACTGGCCACCGCTGGATATGCTATGGATTTTTAGCGCTACGCTGGCGGGCAGTCTATTGCTTTCCATGCTGCTACAGCGCATCGATACACGCAGACTGGTGAGTTAGAATTCATCAGAATGTGCCTTTTCCGTTGGGCACATCAGCAAAATCAGCCCTGATATACACACACAGAATGCTGCCGGGTACAGCCCCATTTCGAGGGGAGCTAACGGGGCATTCCACACCCCAACGAGCAGTAACCCGACCGTTATGAGCGCAACCATCTGACACACAAAAGCAAAGCGTTCATCACTCTGATTACGGTTTTCAGCTCGCAGGTAAGCGTAGGTCACGAACAATCCGGTCATCAGAACACCTAAAAAGTAACCTTTTCCGCTGAGTAAGGGGCATGACCACCATAGGCCTGCGCAGTAAATGAGTGCGCCGGAAAGAAACAATAGCCATGGCAATAGCCGCGTCGTCTTCATTGGGATCTCCTTATCCTCTACCACGGATACAATATGAATAACCCACTCAAGACAACACAGAAAAACGCTATCCAACTGAAATTTCAGAATACATTCATGCACATGAGCTATTGATTCAATGGAAACATATATGAGGAAAATCCCCTCTGCTCATCAGAGGGGAACACGATCAGGACATTAAGGGCAGCAATTGCCGATAGATACGACGGAAGGTTTCCCGACGTTGTTGATAACGAGCATGACGCTCTGTATCAGGATAATGCGCCTGCTCCAGCACCAGTTGAGGCAGTAAGTCAGAGAGTGGTTGTTGTGGATTCATCGCAATTTGCGCCAGCCGTGCTGCGCCCAGGGCAGGACCGACATCTCCGCCTGTACGGTAATCCAGCTGCAGCCCGCTGATATCGGACAACATCTGCCGCCAGTATTCGCTACGCGCCCCACCACCGATGAGCGTAATGCTGGCCGGTGTAACGCCACAGGCATGTACCACATCCATACCGTCAGCTAAGGCAAATCCCACACCTTCAAGTACCGCTCGCGCCAGTTCTGCCGGACCATGCTGATGCGTCAGGCCAAAAAAGACACCTTTCGCCTGCGGGTTATTGTGCGGCGTACGTTCACCTGACAGATAGGGCAAGAACCAGACCGGTTCAGCCTGCTCATTTGCCTGCTGTGCGGCATCAATCAGCGCAGGTACGCTTGTCAGCCCGGTTAATTTTGCCGCCCAGTCGAGGCAGGATGCGGCGCTCAGCATCACTGACATCAGATGCCACCGTTCAGGCAGCGCGTGGCAAAAGCTGTGTACCGCACTTTCTGGTTTACTGAGAAAGCCATCGCTTACAGCAAAGTAGACGCCGGACGTACCCAATGACAGCATCGCCTGGCCTGCATTCATCATCCCTACGCCAACCGCACCCGCCGCGTTATCGCCACCACCGGCAACGACCGCAACTTCTGACATGCTCCAGGATTGCGCGACAGCAGGCAACAGCGTTCCGGTAATCGCACTGCCCTCGTACAAGGCCGGCATATGTGCGCGAGTCAGTTGACACGCAGACAACATGACGTCACTCCAGTCACGTTTCGCGACATCCAGCCACATCGTACCTGCGGCATCCGACATATCGCTGGCAAACTCTCCGGTCATACGCAGACGCAGATAATCTTTCGGCAGCAAGACTTTATCAACCTGGCTGAAAATGTCCGGTTCATGGCGCTGAACCCACAGCAATTTAGGGGCGGTAAAGCCAGGCATCATCAGATTGCCGGTAATCACACGAGATTGTGGCACCTGATTTTCCAGCATCACGCATTCTTCAGCGCAGCGACCGTCATTCCACAGGATTGCCGGACGCAGAACCTTCTGCTGCTTATCAAGCAGCGTCGCGCCGTGCATCTGCCCGGCAATACCTAACGCCTTTACCTCGCTGAGAGAATGTTGCTGGCCCAACGCTTTTACAGCACGATCCGTCGCCAGCCACCACTGTTCAGGATCCTGCTCCGACCATAATGGATGAGGCCGGGAGACGGTCAATTTCTCCGTGTGCGAGGCCACCACATCGCCCTGCTCGTTCAGCAGAATGGCCTTTACGCCTGATGTACCAAGATCTATCCCGATATACATAGGGTATCGTTCCTTAAAGAAAGGCCCGGTAGCGAATCGCTATCCGGGCTTACGGACGTACTCGGCAGTCCGTTATTTGTCGAACAAATAATGGTTTACCAGATTTTCCAGCTGTTCCTGATGGCCGCTCTGATGCACCGGTGCCAGGTTATGTTGTTCAGCGTACTGCGCAATTTCCGTCAGCGTCATCTGACCTTTCAGAATTTGCTGGCCCAGCTCACCATTCCAACCGGCATAACGTTTTGCCACGCGCTGATCCAGGCCACCGTCTTCAATCATACGGGCCGCAATTTTCAGCGACAGCGCCATGGTATCCATCGCCCCAATATGACCATAGAACAGATCGTATTTATCGGTACTCTGACGACGGACTTTGGCATCAAAGTTCAGGCCACCTGTGGTAAATCCGCCCGCTTTCAGGATTTCGTACATGACCAGCGCATTCTCTTCTACGCTGTTCGGGAATTGGTCGGTATCCCAGCCCAGTTGTGCGTCGCCACGGTTCGCATCGACGGAACCAAATAGCCCCAGAGCAATCGCCGTAGCGATTTCGTGGTGGAACGAATGCCCTGCCAGCGTGGCATGGTTTGCTTCAATGTTCAGTTTGATCTCTTTTTCCAGACCGAACTGCTTCAGGAATCCGTAAACGGTCGCGGCATCGTAGTCATACTGGTGTTTAGTGGGTTCTTGCGGCTTCGGTTCGATCAGTAAGGTGCCCTGAAAACCTGTTTTGTGTTTATGCTCGACCACCAGTTGCATAAAGCGGCCAATCTGCTCACGCTCCTGACGCAGGTCGGTATTAAGCAGCGTTTCATAACCTTCACGGCCGCCCCACAGAACGTAGTTCTCGCCACCTAATTTATGTGTGGCATCCATGGCAGTCACGACCTGCGTGGCCGCCCAACTGAAGACTTCCGGGTCCGGGTTAGTCGCCGCGCCTGCGCCATAACGTGGGTTAGTAAAGCAGTTTGCCGTACCCCACAGCAGTTTCACGCCGCTCTGTTCCTGTTTTGCCGCCAGCACATCCACCATCTGGGCAAAGTTATTTTTATACTCTTTCAGTGACGCGCCTTCAGGCGAGACGTCAACATCATGGAAGCAGTAATAAGGCACATTCAGCTTATGGAAAAACTCAAAGGCCACATCCGCTTTACGTTTTGCCAGCGCCAATGCTTCACCCGGCTGTTGCCACGGACGGTCGAAGGCCCCCATACCGAACATATCCGCGCCGTTCCAGCAGAAAGTGTGCCAGTAGCAGGCGGCAAAGCGCAGATGATCTTCCATGCGCTTGCCCAGCACGATTTCATTAGGGTTGTAATGGCGAAATGCGAGTGGGTTAGTGGATTTTGTACCTTCAAAACGAACGCGATCGAGTTGGTCAAAATAAGCCTGCATAATAAGCTCCATAATCAGGTAATACGGCAAGTAAACTGCGATACAGTCATACTGGAATTTCCTGATTTATTGCTCAATTACGTTATTTCACACCGCCATTAAGAGAATACCCAAATGTGCGCTGGCTCCCAAAAATTCACACTGAATAAGCAATTAAAAAAGCGATCGCGATCGGCTCTTCATCAATAAACAAAAAACCATAATACGCAGATAAGAAATGACAATTGTCTTCCTGGTCGGGGTGTGTGAATTTTGCGTAGCGTTACGCAAATAAGAAATTTGTCACGCTTCATCAAGTAGTCGCACCTGCGGTTTTGGTAGTATCGACAGGCCACGTTAACCTTTCAGGATAGGCTCTTATGTTTGATAAACGACACCGCATCACCCTATTATTTAATGCTAATAAAGCCTATGACCGCCAGGTGGTAGAGGGCGTAGGTGAATATTTACAGGCATCGCAATCTGAGTGGGATATATTCATTGAGGAAGATTTCCGTGCCCGTATTGATAATATCAAAGACTGGTTAGGCGACGGTGTTATTGCTGATTATGACGATGATGACATTGCGCAATTACTTGCCGATGTCGATGTTCCCATCATCGGTGTCGGTGGTTCCTACCATCTTGAAAGCGATTATCCACCCGTCCATTACATTGCGACTGATAACCATGCACTGGTGGAAAGCGCTTTTTTGCATCTAAAAGAAAAAGGGGTCAACCGATTCGCATTTTATGGTCTGCCCTCTTCCAGCGGCAAGCGCTGGGCTGCCGAGCGTGAATATGCCTTTTGCCAGTTGGTCGCCAAAGAGAAGTACCGTGGCGTTGTTTATCAGGGGCTGGAAACCGCACCAGAAAACTGGCAACACGCGCAAAATCGACTGGCGGACTGGCTGCAAACTTTACCCCCGCAAACCGGTATTATCGCCGTGACCGACGCGCGTGCGCGGCATGTTCTGCAGGCCTGCGAGCATTTGCATAT
Source organism: Citrobacter sp. Igbk 14 (assembly GCF_028069825.1). NCBI lineage: Bacteria > Pseudomonadati > Pseudomonadota > Gammaproteobacteria > Enterobacterales > Enterobacteriaceae > Citrobacter > Citrobacter sp. Igbk 14. The sequence goes on along the minus strand of NZ_JANEWM010000004.1, from coordinate 56,388 downwards.
CCCGGTGCCGGAAAAACTGTGTGTTATTGGGATCGATAACGAAGAACTCACCCGTTACCTGTCCCGGGTCGCACTGTCCTCCGTTGCTCAGGGCGCACGACAGATGGGCTATCAGGCGGCAAAACTTCTGCACCGCTTACTGGCGAATGAAGAACTGCCGCTGCAACGCATTCTGGTGCCTCCGGTACGCGTCGTGAATCGTCGTTCAACCGACTATCGCTCATTGACCGATCCCGCCGTCATTCAGGCAATGCACTTTATCCGCAACCATGCCTGTAAAGGCATCAAAGTCGAACAAGTGCTGGATGCAGTTGGGATTTCACGTTCGAATCTCGAGAAGCGCTTTAAAGACGAGGTCGGGGAGACCATCCACGCCGTGATTCATGCCGAAAAACTGGAAAAAGCGCGTAGCCTGTTGATCTCCACGACGCTCGCGATAAACGAAATTTCACAAATGTGCGGCTACCCGTCGTTGCAGTATTTCTATTCCGTTTTCAAGAAAGAGTATGACACGACGCCAAAAGAGTACCGTGACATGAACAGTGAGGTGTTGCTGTAAGGGGAATTGTGCCGGATGGCGGCTTCGCCTTATCCGGCCCACAGAGCGACTCACAGGCCTGATAAGCGTCGCGCCATCAGGCCTGTGGAATTACATATGCGCGGCGATTAAACGCTGGTTATCTTGGTACATCGCGAACAGATAGTTATTGTAACTCTGTCCTTTGGTGGAGTACCCCTTCAGCTTATGGATCATCGCGGTCGCTGTCACTTCCTGATCGGCTTTACGCAACTGCGCGCGCGATTTACGGAAGGAAGAGTATGCCGGGTGCGTGTTCAGGTTAATGACATATGCATTCACCGACTCTTTTACCGATTCAAACTGTGAATAGCCTTTCACCTTACCGGGTGCATTGTTGCAGCGGCCTTTGACACATTTCATGCCAAACAGGTTGTTATTGCTACGCGCCAGTTTCGATGTGCCCCAACCGCTTTCAGCCGCAGCCATAGTCGCCACCATACTGGTAGGAATGATGTCTACGCGCTCAAGCAACGTATTCCATGGAATTTTACGCGTGTTACCAGACCAGCTCACCTTGTAGCGTTTCGCGATGTCTTTCATACGCGTACGCTCAGTCGGTGACCAGCGATTCTGGTACTGCTTTGAGATCAGCCAGTTACGGTCCGCCGTAATGGCAGCATTTTGACTGGTAATATAAGGCATAACCGTCCGGAGAAACGCTTTTTTCCTTGGTGTTCCGGAAGGGTATTTTCGCAAATCAGGAAGTGAACTACTCTTTGCACTATTGCGAGAATACTCTTGTTTACTGCTTACCTGTGTATTACTTGCCTTGATTACCTGGGGCTTATGACTCGTTGTCGCCGTGTGTGTCTTTGCCAGCACCTCACCCGAAAATGCAATGGTGAGTAACATAAGAATCATTGCCCCATATCGTCGAATGGGAGTCAATATCATTAGGTCTCCTGGTCGGATTTAAACATTCCAACACCTTATATTTTTCACAAAAATGAGAGATGAATCTCAAATCATATCAAAAATAGCCGTCAAGAGCACCCAAAGGAATAGTCCAATTCTGAAACTATGTCACGTACAAACCGTTTCGGGTGCGGTTAATTCGAAGAAAATGTGGAGGTTATCGCAAAATTAGGTCGTTTTTTGCGCGCGATCGCTCACCCTCGTCTCTCATCCGGGCAAAATCGACGCTAAGGATGAGTTTCCGCTCTGATTTCACTGGCAAACTGGCGTAAATCGCAGCATCAAGGACAGCATTATGAAACTTGCCGCCGTTGCGCTGGTATTACTGCCCGGCATTGCCATCGCCTCATCATGGACTTCTCAGGGATTCCCGACTTTCGAAGCGGAAGGTACGGGTAAATTTGTCAGCCATGCAGCGTTGACGAAGGGTACTCGCCCTTTGACCCTGAATTTTGACCAACAGTGCTGGCAGCCTACAGATGCCATTAAACTCAATCAGATGCTGTCGCTAAAACCCTGTGAAGGCACACCGCCACAGTGGCGTTTATTTAAAGACGGCGATTACACATTGGAAGTCGATACCCGCTCCGGTACACCGACGCTAATGCTGTCAGTAAAAAATGAGGCGGACCCCATCACCGCCCAGATCCGCCAGTGTCCAAAATGGGATGGCTCGCCACTGACGCTGGATGTGAGCCAGACCTTCCCGGAAGGCACCGTGGTACGTGATTACTATAGCCAGCAAACGGCAACGGTGAAAAACGGAACCATTACCCTACAACCCGACGCGGCCGGTAATGGACTTTTACTGTTAGAACGGGCGGAAACAGATGCACCTGCCGCTTTCGACTGGCACAACGCCACGGTGTACTTCGTACTGACAGACCGCTTTGAAAACGGTGATCCAACTAATGATCACAGCTATGGACGTCGCAATGACGGTATGCAGGAAATTGGTACCTTTCACGGGGGAGATTTACGCGGGCTGACCAACAAACTCGACTACCTGCAACATCTGGGCATCAACGCCTTGTGGATCAGCGCACCGTTTGAACAAATCCACGGCTGGGTTGGCGGTGGTACTAAAGGCGATTTTCCCCACTACGCCTATCACGGTTACTACACCCAGGACTGGACCACGCTCGACGCCAATATGGGTAACGAGGCCGACCTGCGCGCGCTGGTTGACGGCGCGCATCAACGCGGCATCCGCATTCTGTTCGATATTGTCATGAACCATACCGGTTACGCCACGCTGGCTGATATGCAGGAGTACCAGTTTGGGGCGTTGTACTTGTCAGGTGAGGAACTGAAAAAAACGCTCGGTGAACGTTGGACGGACTGGAAACCCGTGTCCGGGCAGAGCTGGCACAGCTTTAATGATTACATCAACTTCAGTGATAAAGCCGCGTGGGAAAAATGGTGGGGGGAAAAGTGGATCCGCACTGACATTGGCGACTACGACAATCCAGGTTTTGACGACCTGACCATGTCGCTGGCTTTCCTGCCCGATCTGAAAACGGAGTCCACTACGCCTTCGGGTTTGCCGAATTTTTATCAACACAAGCCGGATACCCACGCCAAAGCCATCCCTGGTTATACGCCACGAGATTATCTGACTCACTGGCTCAGCCAGTGGGTGCGTGACTACGGCATTGACGGTTTTCGGGTCGATACCGCTAAACATGTCGAGCTTCCGGCCTGGCAACAGCTAAAAGCGCAGGCCAGCTCAGCGTTGGCCGAATGGAAGAAAGCTAATCCAGACAAAGCGCTGGATGATAACCCCTTCTGGATGACCGGTGAGGCCTGGGGACATGGCGTCATGCAAAGCGATTATTACCGCCACGGTTTCGATGCGATGATCAATTTTGACTATCAGGAGCAGGCGGCCAGGGCCGTCGATTGTCTGGCGAATATCGATCTCACCTGGCAACAGATGGCCGATAAATTGCAGAATTTCAACGTGCTAAGCTATCTCTCATCACACGACACCCGGCTGTTCCGTGAAGGTGGAGACAAAGCCGCCGAGTTGTTATTGCTGGCACCTGGCGCGGTACAACTTTTTTACGGTGACGAGTCGGCACGCCCCTTCGGCCCAACCGGCTCAGACCCGTTACAAGGTACGCGCTCGCAGATGAACTGGCAGGACGTTAGCGGGAAATCGGCCGCCAGCGTCGCACACTGGCAGCGAATTAGCCAGTTCAGGGCCCGGCATCCCGCAATCGGAGCGGGTAAACAAACCACGCTTTCATTAAAGCAAGGATACGGATTTATCCGCGAACACGGCGACGATAAGGTCATGGTCGTGTGGGCCGGACAACGCTGATCCCAACAGGCTTCTCGTGCTCAACGGCGCGGGAAGCCAGATTCAATATAAAAAACTATCCAGAAAAAAATCTGCAGCACAAAACATCAATTCGGCTCTGTAGGCCTGATTTGCACCCCGCCATAGGTAGCGCTATGGTTAGCCACTTTAATACTGAGTTCGACAGACCACCTGCTATGACATTCTCACTTTTTGGCGACAAATTTACCCGCCATTCAGGCATCACACGCCTGATGGAGGACCTCAACGACGGCTTACGCACCCCAGGCGCTATCATGCTCGGTGGCGGTAATCCGGCACAAATCCCAGAGATGCAAAATTACTTCCAGTCTCTGCTGGCAGAGATGCTGGAAAACGGCAAAGCCACTGATGCGCTTTGTAATTATGACGGTCCACAAGGTAAAACCGAGCTACTGTCTGAGCTGGCGAAACTACTACGTGAGAAGCTGGGTTGGGATATCGAACCACAAAATATTGCACTGACAAATGGCAGTCAGAGCGCGTTTTTCTACTTATTCAACCTCTTCGCCGGACGTCGCGCCGATGGAACCACCCGAAAAGTGTTGTTCCCATTAGCACCGGAATACATTGGTTATGCCGATTCAGGGCTCGAAGAAGACCTTTTCGTTTCAGCACGCCCAAACATCGAACTGTTACCGGAAGGCCAGTTTAAGTATCACGTTGACTTTGAACACCTGCATATCGGCGAAGAGACAGGCATGATTTGCGTGTCACGTCCGACGAACCCGACCGGCAATGTGATCACCGATGAAGAGCTGATGAAGCTGGACCGGCTGGCCAATCAGCATGGAATTCCGCTGGTTATCGATAACGCCTATGGTGTCCCATTCCCAGGCATCATTTTTAGCGAAGCGCGTCCGCTGTGGAACCCAAACATTGTACTGTGCATGAGCCTTTCCAAGCTGGGGCTACCGGGCTCTCGCTGCGGCATCATTATTGCTAATGAAAAAATCATCACCGCCATCACCAATATGAACGGCATTATCAGCCTTGCGCCTGGCGGAATGGGTCCGGCAATCATGTGCGAAATGATCAAGCGCAACGACCTTCTGCGTCTGTCTGAGACGGTTATCAAACCGTTTTATTACCAGCGCGTTCAGGAAACAATTGCGATTCTTCGCCGCTATTTATCTGAAGATCGCTGCCTGATTCATAAACCCGAAGGGGCGATTTTCCTGTGGTTATGGTTCAAGGATTTACCGATTTCCACCGAGCTGTTATATCAGCGTCTGAAAGCGCGCGGTGTCCTGATGGTGCCTGGCGACTATTTCTTCCCAGGGCTGGATAAACCCTGGCCGCATACGCATCAGTGCATGCGGATGAATTACGTACCGGACCCGGAAAAAATCGAGGCTGGCGTGAAGATTCTGGCTGAAGAGATAGAACGCGCCTGGCTTGAAGGCTGACGAAAACCCCGATCTCTGTGCAGGTCGGGACTCGCTTTACAGCGGTTGTGACCGCAGACGCTGCCGCTGAATACTAACAGCATCAATGCACTGCAACGCGCTGGTCGGGCAGGCTTCTACACACGCCGGCCCCGTCTCGCGATGCCAGCACAGATCGCATTTAATCGCCTGCACCCGTGACGTGTGCGCGACGACATTCATCGCCCCAAACGGGCAGGCCAGCATACAGCTTTTACAACCAATGCAACGCGCCTGTTCAACGAAGATATGTCCATGTTCACGGCGAATAGCGTACGTGGGACAGACGTTAGCGCAGGGCGCATCCTCGCATTGATGGCAGGCAACTGCAGTGGTAAACGCATCATCTTTGATAACCCGGATCCGCGGGGCAAATGCTCCAGAGGAGACGGCCGCACAATCCTGGTTTTCCTGATGCGCGACGACACAGGCAACTTCACAGGTACGACACCCAATACACTTCGCCGCATCCGCCATAATAAACGCGTTCATTGCCCCCTCCATCTGCATGAAAATCACAGAGTGCCAGAGAGCCCGGTTATGCTGCCTTGATCGGACAAGGGAAACGGTTAAATTTTGTCAGGCTTCGGTTACGCCGAATTAATATGCTCCTTACAATAGCGGCGCTTCCACGCCGCCGGTGTCAGGCTGGTGTGCTTACGAAAGATTTTGCGAAAATAACCGACGTCATTAAATCCGCATTTCATCGCCACTTCAGTTAACGACAGTGAATCGCTAATGAGCAGCTTTTCTGCTGCTCTCACCCGTTGACGATGCAGCGCCTCGGTTAATGTCAGTTGAAAAGCACCACGAAATACACGCCCCAGATAGTCCGCATTACAATGTAGCTCTTTTGCCAGCGCTGAAGCCGAAATCGGCAGATGAAACTGAGTATGTATAATTTGCTGGGCCTTCCATGCCAGCGCATTACCAGGGCTATCAGCGGGCTGTTCGCTGGCAGCGGCGGATATTTGCTGCAGAATCAACAGCAAGAGCAGCTCTAATGCGATACTGCGATGTATATTTTCTTGCTCACGTAAGAACTGGCGAAACAGCGAAATAATATACTGCGGCTCACTCACCCGGGTATGCTGAGGAATTGTGAGTAGCGGTTCAGGTATGGCTGCGTCGGTTTCTGCCGCCACCTCAAAGTGCAGCCAGTAAAACTTCAGGTCGGCTGGAAATTGCCCCACGCCGATATGTAATCGTTGCGGCCATAACAGCAAACTTTCACCGGCATTCACGCGAAAAAGATCATTACCCTCGCGAATCGTTAATGTCCCTTTTTCAACAAAAATTATTTCCCAGGATTGCAATTGCCGTGCCGGATGACTACCGACACCACGGGAAATAAATAAGCCACCATTTTGCACTTTAATCGGAAGAGACATGGATAATTCGAGCATAACTATTCAAACCTCTGCTTATTACATTATCTAACGTGCTCTTTACCTTTGATTATTCACGATAAAATCATGTTCTGCCGGATCAAAATCACATTTTCATAATGAAGTCGGAATTGTCATCTTTTTATACTTTTCCCTTCCCTTGTTGCGCTAAACATTTCGTGCAGAATAAATAACGTACTTTGCAAATTACCACTAAAAAACCCGCAATGTAGCGGGATACTTTCTGAACATCATCTCCAGGAGTTATTTATGACTTCGGCTCCGATTACGACAAGCGATTTAGCGCAACGTGCGCAAGACGACAAATTATCTCTGCGTGAAAAGATAGGTTATGGATTAGGCGATGCGGGTGGAACGGTAATTACCTGCCTGATCATGAACTTCCTCACCTTTTTCTACACCGACGTGTTCGGTTTAACGCCCGCACTGGTCGGTACACTGTTTATCGCTTTGCGTGTATTTGATGCCATTTCCGACCCCATTATGGGCATACTCGCCGACCGCACACAAAGCCGTTGGGGGCGCTTTCGCCCATGGCAACTGTGGATCGCAGTTCCCATTGGCATCATTGGTGTACTGACCTTTACCGTCCCGGACGCCAGTATGGGCGTAAAAATCGCGTGGGCGTTTGGCACCTATCTGCTGCTTTCCGTCGGCTACACCGCCATCAACGTGCCGTATTGCGCGCTGATCAACACCATGACAACCCGTCACAGTGAGGTCATCGGCTGTCAGTCCTGGCGCTTTGTGCTGTGCGGTGTAGCTGGATTCCTTGTCTCCGTAGGTCTGCCGTGGATGGTCGATGCTCTCGGTCAGGGCAATGCCGCGCAGGGTTATCAGTTCGGCGTTGGCATACTGTGTGCTATCGCGGTGGTAATGTTTCTGTGCTGTTTCTTCTGGGTGCGCGAGCGTGTGCCGCTGGCGATGATGGGGAAATTTACCCTGCGCGAACATATCGGCGGGCTACGTAAAAATGACCAGCTATTGCTGATGCTGGTGATGTCATTCCTGCTGATCAACGTTTTCAATATTCGCGGCGGCGGGTACATGTACTTCATTACCTACGTGCTGAAAGGCAGTACCGCTTACACGTCGCTGTTTTTCACCATGGTCACCTTCGCGTCCATCCTTGGCTCGGTGATTGTCAGTCCGCTAACCCGTCGCATCGATACCGTCAAACTCTATTACTACACCAACCTGGTACTGGCCGCGCTGGCGGTAATGATGTGGTTCCTGCCAACCGGCCCGGCCTATCAGACATTGTGGCTGGCGGTGATCCTCGGCAACGGCATTATTCTGGGCTTCACACTTCCGTTGCACTTCTCACTGATGGCTTTTGCCGACGATTACGGCGAGTGGAAAACCGGCGTTCGTTCATCAGGCATGAACTTCGCCTTCAACCTGTTTTTCATCAAACTGGCCTGGGCTTCCAGCGCGGGGATCATCAGCTTGTTGTTTATTTTTGTCGCCTACCAGCCAGGTGCCGGCAACCAAACTGTCAGTTCATTGCAAGGTATTACTGCCATGGAGACGCTGCTGCCGGCACTGTTCCACCTTCTGCTGGCACTCTCTGTCCGCATCTGCAAACTCAATAACCCGATGATGTCGCGTATTTCCACCGATCTGCGTCAGCGTCATGTACAGCCTTAAGGAGCACGAAATGAACGTACTGGAAGTCGACCTGCATAAGCTCACGGTCAGCGATCCGTTCCTCGGACAATATCAGCAGCTGGTGCGTGATGTGGTGATCCCCTACCAGTGGGATGCACTCAATGACCGCATCGCCGAAGCCGATCCCAGCCATGCGATAGAAAACTTCCGTATTGCGGCCGGGCAACAAGAGGGCGAATTTTACGGCATGGTTTTCCAGGATAGCGACGTCGCGAAATGGCTGGAGGCTGTCGCCTGGTCACTGTGCCAAAAACCGGATGCCGAGCTGGAAAAGACCGCCGATCAGGTGATTGAACTGGTGGCTGCGGCACAGTGTGAAGATGGCTATCTCAATACTTACTTTACGGTAAAAGCACCGGAATCACGTTGGACAAACCTGGCTGAATGCCATGAGCTGTACTGCGCAGGCCATATGATTGAAGCAGGTGTCGCCTTCTTCCAGGCCACGGGAAAACGTCGCCTGTTAGACGTCGTTTGCCGCCTGGCTGATCATATCGACAGCGTTTTTGGGCCAGGTGAAAACCAGCTTCACGGCTACCCGGGTCATCCGGAAATTGAACTGGCACTCATGCGATTGTACGAAGTTACCCAGCAACCACGCTATATGACGTTGGTAAACTACTTTGTTGAGCAGCGCGGCACACAGCCTCATTTCTACGACGAAGAGTACGAAAAACGCGGAAAAACCTCTTACTGGCACACCTACGGCCCGGCGTGGATGGTGAAAGATAAGCCCTACAGCCAGGCACACCAACCGATTTCAGAACAGCAAACAGCCATCGGCCATGCCGTGCGCTTTGTCTATCTGATGACTGGCGTTGCGCATCTGGCGCGTTTAAGCCAGGACGAGAGCAAACGTCAGGATTGTCTGCGTCTGTGGAACAATATGGCCCAGCGCCAGCTGTATATTACGGGTGGAATCGGCTCTCAGAGCAGCGGTGAAGCATTTAGCAGCGATTACGATCTACCCAACGATTCCGTATATGCAGAAAGCTGCGCCTCAATCGGATTGATGATGTTCGCCCGCCGGATGCTGGAGATGGAGGCCGACAGCCAGTATGCCGATGTCATGGAGCGTGCATTGTACAACACCGTACTCGGTGGCATGGCGCTGGACGGCAAGCATTTTTTCTACGTTAACCCGCTGGAAGTGCATCCTAAATCGTTAAAATTCAATCATATTTATGATCACGTTAAACCTGTTCGTCAGCGCTGGTTCGGTTGCGCCTGCTGTCCACCGAATATCGCCCGCGTCTTAACCTCAATTGGTCATTACCTCTACACACCACGTCAGGACGCGCTGTATATCAATATGTATGTGGGCAATAGCATGGAGGTTCCCGTTGAGAACGGGACGCTCAAATTACGCATTAGTGGCAACTATCCGTGGCATGAGCAGGTAAAAATCACCATTGATTCAGTCCAGCCGGTGTATCACACCCTGGCGTTACGCCTGCCAGACTGGTGCTCCGCACCACAGGTCACACTGAATGGTCTGCCGGTTGAACAGGATATTCGCAAAGGGTATCTGCACATCAGTCGCACCTGGCAGGAGGGCGATACGCTCAGCCTGACGCTTCCTATGCCAGTGCGTCGGGTGTACGGGAACCCACTTGTTCGCCATGTTGCGGGTAAAGTTGCCGTTCAACGTGGACCGCTGGTGTATTGCCTGGAGCAAGCCGACAATGGTGAAGAGTTACATAACCTGTGGCTGCCGAAAGAGAGTGAATTCAGGGTATTTGAGGGTAAGGGATTGTTCAGCCATAAAATGCTGATTCAAGCTGAAGGCGTGAAACACAGCGCGAACGATGCGACGCAACAGTCCTTGTGGCACTACGATGTCTCCCCCTCTTCCCGCAAGGCGCAGACATTAACATTTATTCCGTGGTTTAGCTGGGCAAACCGTGGTGAAGGTGAAATGCGTATCTGGGTAAACGAGCAGTAGCTGAAAGCGTGCCGGATGACGACGCTTCGCGTCTTATCCGGCCTACAACACCCATCCAGGTAGGCCTGATAAGCGAAGCGCCATCAGGCACGTATTTAAATCAGAAACGCCATGTCAGACCGGACATCAAGGTGAAGCTGTCGTCGCGATCAACCATTGGGCTATTCTTAATATCATCCGGTAGCACGCTATAGTTGGCGCTTGCCAGCAACGTCAGATTAGTGGTTAACGCATATTTTGCCGACAGCCCGACATAGGGCGTCCAGCTATCGCCTGGGGAATAACTTGATAACCCGCTACGGCGGGATTCATTGCCAGATATACCGTAGTAATATTCGTTGAAGTTTTCGTCATAGTAGAGCACGCCAATCGCAGGCGTCAGCGTCAGCTTACCCATTGGCATTTGGCGGAACAGCGACAATTCCCCGACCCAACCATTGCTGTTGTCCAGAACATCTGCCGCCGCGGAGACTTTCACGCTGCCCCATTTCTCATGGTGATACCACGCGGCGCCCGCCATAGCGGTCGCATCGCGCTTATCCAGCTTTTTCATCGCATGATCGTCGTTATCACCTGGATCAAACTCAAGCGGCATGTATGAGGCAGTAAGACTAAATTCATTACTTTTACTCTTCGACAAAATATAGCCTAACGTTGTTTGCCTAAAATAAAATGATTCACTTTCATAACTGACAAGCGGTACTGCGTGAACATTATCATTATATCCACGATAAGGAGACTCATTATATACAGCGCCACCGCCAATAGAAAATTCCGCGGCTGTCGCACTCGCCATAAAAGAAAAGGCAAATAGCGCCACAATATTGCGTTTAATTAACATGCCAACATTCCATTTTAAAATAAGCTACAAAGCGCGTGCATAATAATGCTTACAATTTCATCGGTGCAACATCCATATTTATATAGTAATATATAAAAAATTATATATATCGGGCTTGGCGATGAATAAATTACAACTCAAACACCGGGAACTGAAGATTATTTCGGTCATTGCTGCCAGTGAAAACATCAGTCACGCTGCCACAGTTCTCGGCATTGCACAGGCCAATGTCAGCAAATATCTTGCTGATTTTGAATCAAAAGTAGGGCTAAAGGTGTTTGACCGAACCACCCGGCAGCTGACCCTCACGCCGTTTGGTACTGCGCTGCTCCCTTACATCAATGACATGTTAGATCGAAACGATCAGTTGAATAATTTCATTGCTGATTATAAGCATGAAAAACGTGGCAAAGTAACGGTATATGCACCAACCGGAATTATTGCTTACTTATCACAACATGTTATTGCTAAAATCCATGATATTGGTGGTATTAGCCTTTCTCTAAAAACATGTAATCTGGAACGGAACGCATTTTATGAAGGCGTAGAGTTTCCCGATGACTGTGACGTTTTAATCACTTATGCGCATCCCAAAGACGAATCATTGGTCGCCAGTTTTATTACTAAATATGCAGTAACGGCCTTTGCCAGCCCGGAATATATTAGCACTCATCCTATAAGTGGCCCTGAAGATCTTGAACAGCACTCTTGTATTCTGATTGATTCCATGATGATCGACGATGCCAATATTTGGCGATTTACCTCCACCGGTGGCAAAGAGATGCACGACTACCGCGTGACGGGAAATTACGTCTGCGACAACACGCAATCTGCACTGGCGCTGGCTCGAAACCATCTGGGCATTGTTTTTGCGCCGAATACGAGCGTGCAAAAGGATGTTCAGGCCGGGCTGCTGGTTCCGTGTTTCTCTGAACAACATGAATGGTGGCTGGATTTGGTCGCGATCTTCCGCAAGCGTGAATATCAGCCCTGGCGAGTGCAGTTTATTCTTGATGAGATGTTGGCAGAGATACGCCAGCAGCTTACTCAGGCGCTACGACAGCCTGAGTAGGCCAAATAGCCGGCGTCTAGTGGTCGAGATACAGGTAGTGCACCCAGCTGGTCATCCGCAGCAAGACCTTGCGCATGACCGACACATGTTCGAAGTGGTCAGAATAAACGGCGACCTGGGCGTAAATCCCATCAGGTAACGCGCTCACATCCGCATTTTCATTCAATTCGATTGTGGCAATCACCCCTTCTGAACCAGGCGTAGAATTCAACGATTGCAACGCCCCATTCGACTGATACGTTCCTCCCGGAACGGCTGGGCTAATAGCCGCCAGCTTACCGCTAAACACTTTACCCGGTAGTGCATTAAACACCACTTCGGCTTCATCGCCGGGTTCCAGTCGCAGCAACGAATTTTGGCGGAATTGGGCGATAATTTGCCGTTTTTGATCCGGAATAAACACCATTACCGGGCGCATCGGCAGCGCTGCGGCATAGGTTCCCGGCCGCATCAATACCTGCGTAACGTAACCATCACTGGGTGCGCGAACCACGGTCTGATCCAGGTTAAACTCCGCTTCAGCCAGCTGTGCTTTCAGGCTGGCAATTTGCGAATTTTCACCCTGCACCAGGCTGTCTAACTGACTCTGGATTTGCTGTTGTTCTGCAACGGAGGATTTCACCGCGGCTTCCTGCGCCAGATAGTTTTGTCGCGCCGCATCAATATCGCGTTCAGAGAAAGGATTCACCTTCGCCTGACTCCCCTGCGCATAGCGTTGGTAATCTTTCGCCAGCTTGTCACGTGTGGCTTTTGCCCGCTGCGTGTTGGCTTGCATTTCATCCAGCTGCGCAGCAAGAGCCTGCTCTTTATGCTGGGCCGTGACAATGTCGGCTTTCAGGCGGTCAACCCGCGCCTGATAACGCCCCGGATTCAGTTTAAACAGAACGTCGCCTTTTTTGATCAGCGTGTTCTTCTTATCCGTGACTTCCGTTACCACTCCCGTCACTTGCGGCACGACGGGAATAGAAATTACCGCCTTTTGCGCTTTAAATGTATACGGGTGGTTATAATTCATCAGTAATATAAGACCGCACACAATAAATATGCCACCCAATGCTGCGGTGGGTACTGTCCATTTATTTACAGGAATTTTAAAAATTTTAAATATTGACCATGCGCACGCGACATAGGTTAGAACAATCAGTAAATCCATCGATATTACTCCGCCGGAGAGGTCTTCGCCTCACCCAGTTTCTTTTCCAGATCGGCAACCCTTGCCTGAAGCTGGATCAGGGAAGAATCCGCGCTCTGCATGCCCCACCCGCGTTCCGGACGATAAAGCGTTGCCCAGATCCATAAAAAGGGCCAAATAACATGTAAGGTAAACAAACTAACCCAGCCCGCGACGTGTATTGCGTCAGCATGTGGATGGTTACGTTTCTTTGCAATGAGATAGGGAATATCATGCAGAATAATAATCCCGTAAAAAATGACCAGGAATACAAAAATAAGCACTCCTAATGCAAAATAATCAAGGAACATATTTGCCTCAGGGATTTAAATTAAATAATCGGCTGCTGTTTGATTTAAACAATAGCGTTGATAATAGTAGTGGAATGACCAGATTAGATGCAATGGTGTTATTTATATAACGATATATGGGTTTCTATATATACCCGTCGTCTTTCGAGCGGCAGGACATAACTTGATGCCCGGTACGCTAAACGCGCCCGGGCAGTAAGTGGCGGGATATTAGAACAGTCCTAGCGGTTTATCCGAGTAGCTCACCAACAGGCACTTGGTTTGCTGATAATGCTCGAGCATCATTTTGTGTGTCTCGCGCCCGATGCCCGACTGCTTATAGCCGCCGAACGCGGCGTGGGCCGGGTAAGCGTGGTAACAGTTGGTCCAGACACGGCCTGCCTGAATACCGCGTCCCATCTTGTATGCCAGATTACCGTTGCGACTCCAGACACCGGCGCCTAGCCCATATTGCGTGTCATTGGCGATTTCCAGCGCCTCATCCATGGTTTTAAAGGTGGTGACCGCCAGTACCGGGCCAAAGATCTCCTCCTGGAAAACACGCATGTTGTTCTTACCGAACAGAATGGTCGGTTCGAGGTAGTAGCCTTCTTTTAGCTCACCCTCCAGCTGCTTACGCCGTCCGCCGGTCAGCACATCCGCCCCTTCTTTCTTACCAATATCGATGTAATTCAGAATGGTTTCCAGTTGACCATGGGAAACCTGCGCCCCCATTTGTGTGACGCTGTCCAGCGGGTTGCCGCTGCGGATACTCTCTACGCGACGAATCGCTCTTTCCATGAAACGTTCGTAAATGGATTCCTGTACCAATGCGCGGCTTGGGCAGGTACATACCTCACCCTGGTTAAATGCAAATAGCGCAAAGCCTTCCAGCGCCTTGTCGAAGAACGCATCTTCTTCATCCATCACATCAGCGAAGAAGATATTTGGCGACTTACCGCCCAGTTCCAGCGTCACCGGGATGATGTTTTGCGTTGCGTACTGCATGATCTGCTGCCCGACTTCCGTCGAACCGGTAAATGCCACTTTCGCAATGCGTTTTGACGTCGCCAGATACTCCCCGATTTCCCCACCCGCGCCGTTCACCACATTCACCACGCCAGGCGGTAGCAGGTCACCCACCACTTCCATCAGCAGCAGCACAGAAAGCGGTGTCAGACGCGCAGGTTTGAGCACTACGCAGTTCCCCGCCGCCAGCGCAGGCGCCATCTTCCAGCTCGCCATCAGCAGTGGGAAGTTCCACGGAATAATTTGTCCTACCACGCCAAGAGGTTCGTGGAAGTGATACGCCACAGTGTCGCTATCAACTTCACTAATTCCCCCTTCCTGTGCGCGGATACAGGAGGCGAAGTAGCGGAAATGGTCAATGGCCAGCGGCACGTCAGCGGCGCTGGTTTCGCGAATAGGTTTGCCGTTATCCCAGGTTTCTGCGGTGGCCAACAGCTCCAGGTTTTGCTCCATACGGTCGGCAATTTTGAACAGAATCGCCGCCCTGTCCTGCACCGAGGTATGCGCCCACTGCTCTTTAACTTTGTGCGCAGCATCCAGTGCCAGGTCGATATCCTTTTTGCCGGAAGAGGCCACTTCGCACAGTAATTGCCCGGTGACTGGCGTCAGATTTTGGTAATACTCACCGTCCACCGGTGCGACCCAGTTGCCGCCGATAAAGTTATCGTATCGGGCCTTTAACTTCAGAGGGTAACCATACTCGCCGGGATAAATACGCGTTGAAGGGGGGTTATTGGTCATGACCGTCTCCTTGCTGTAGGGGTACTACAAGGGTAGACGGGGCTGGCGAATAATTCGCCAGCCTTTTACTGCTTTACGACAGGTATCACGAATTACATCGCAGCGCGATAAATCGCCATGATTTCGTCATGGGTCGCCTGGATCGGGTTAGTAAAGCCACAGGCATCTTTCAGGGCATTGGTAGCCAGAACAGCAAAGTCTTCTTCCTTAACGTTCAGCTCACGCAAACCTGCCGGAATATTCACTTTCTGCGCCAGTTCACGGATTGCCGCGATGCAGGCTTCGGCTCCTTGCGCTTCGTTCAATCCAGCCACGTCGACGCCCATTGCCGCAGCGCAATCGCGCAGACGAGCCGCGGCAACCTTGCTATTGAACACCTGAACGTGCGGCAGCAGTACTGCGTTGCAGACACCGTGTGGCAGGTCGTAGAAACCACCTAACTGATGCGCCATCGCGTGAACGTAACCAAGAGAGGCGTTGTTGAATGCCATACCCGCGAGGAACTGCGCATAAGCCATCGCTTCACGCGCCTGAGCATTGGCACCATCATCCACGGCGATCGTCAGGTTCTCTGCAATCATCGTCACAGCTTTAAGCGCACATGCATCGGTGATCGGTGTTGCCGCAATGGAGACATACGCTTCAATCGCGTGAGTCAGCGCATCCATACCGGTTGCCGCAGTCAGGGACTTCGGCATACCGACCATCAGCGAGGAATCATTGACGGACAGCAGCGGCGTAACGTGCTTATCCACAATCGCCATTTTGATATGGCGTACTTCGTCGGTAATGATGCAAAAACGGGTCATTTCAGATGCCGTTCCTGCCGTCGTGTTAATGGCAATCATCGGCAACTGTGGTTTTGCAGAACGGTCAACGCCTTCGTAATCACTAATATCGCCGCCGTTAGCCGCCACCAGCGCAATCCCCTTCGCACAATCGTGTGGGGAACCGCCGCCGAGGGAAATGACGCTATCACAGGCATTTTCTTTCAGCATTTGCAGACCAGCGGCAACGTTGCTGGTTGTCGGATTAGGATGCGTACCATCATAAATTACGCTGAAAATATCACGTTCCTGCAGCGCTTTTTGAATTTCACTCGCCATGCCTAATTTCGCCAGCATGGCATCCGTGACAATTAACGTACGACGAAATCCATATTCCGCCATTGTATTCATTGCATCTTTTAATGAACCAGCGCCAATTACATTCACGGAAGGAATAAAAAATGTTGAAGCAGCCATTGTACGATCCTTAATTACTCAAAAGAGGCAGGAAGCATACGAGTGATAATCCCAACAAAATATGATCGTGATTGTTATTTTAATAACATCAGAGATTAAAAAGCACATTAGGTTCATAATCCAATGTGCTTATTTAAATCAATATTTATTTTGTATTAATTCATTCTATTCCTGAATTAATTGTTTCATTCCTTTTCAGGAAACAGTAATGCATCGCGTAATAAATGATCATTTCCCCGACGACGAGTAAAGCCGATACGGTCAAAATATTCCAGAATCTGGATAGCCAGTTTGCGTCCGACATTGAGCCTGTCGCGGAAATCGGCAGCGCAGGTCGACCCTCTCTCCTGATCCAGTTCGCGGATCAGATTCGCGAAGGCCACAATCCGATCGTTACGGTAATAACGATCTTTGACGATCGCCGTAATAATGCCCTGTTGCGCCGCCTGCCGTAGCGCCAGACGCATCGCCTGCTCGTCCGTAGCCGTGGTTTTCGCCAGATCGCGCACCCACCACGGCTCATCACCAAACAGAGGCTCTACTTTTTGCCAGATAGCCAACTGCTCATCGCTGAAACCGGCCTTATGATCCGGCAAATGCAGCCAGCCATGATGGCTATGAATAGCACCGCTATCGCGCATCTTTTCAATCAGCAGCAGGACCAGCGCTTCATCTTCCATCGGCAGGGCCATACGACGCAGACGTTCACGTCCGGGTCCTGGCTCATCACGATGTTGCTCATGGTAGGTCGCCAGCGTATCCAGAATCTTACGTTGCCAGCGTGCAGCAACGGGCGCATTCAACAGACTATACCCGGCGCGAATAAATCCATGTTGCTCAATCAACGGACGCATGCCGTCGCCATTGAGCTGGCGTGCCCACGCGAAATCGGGAATGTTCACCGCGCCGCGCGTCAGATGCAATGCCAGCGCTTCACCGTCATTCTGCGCACTTTCCAGCGCCGACAGCCACTGTAAATACTCCGGCTTACGCTTCCCACGACGCGGCGGATTCAGCGTCACGACACGTGCGCCTGCCAGCGTCGTACGGGCAGAAATATCACGCAGCACCAGCCTGTCGTTATCGGCCAGCCACAGCGGTGTATCAAACACCAGTTCCGCCAGCGTCCCTTCGAGCAGTGAGATGCGCCCGGTCACATGGCTGGCTGCGTGGTGGATATGTAGCGGCTGCCACTGCATCAGGGGGGCCGAGTGTTCTAAAGAGACAATGACGCGTGAGAAGGCCTCCGGCGGCGCATCAGCAAGCAGCCAGTCGCCACGGTTAATCTCTTCTTTTTGCGCATCACCGGCAATGTTCAGCGCAATTCGCTGCCCGGCATGAGCGTGTTCGGTCGGCTGGTTTTGCGCATGCAGGCTACGTACGCGCATCGGTTTGTTAACCCCGGTCAGCCACAACGCATCCCCGACGTTCACTTCTCCGCTGTGCGCTGTTCCCGTTACGACCAGACCTGCGCCTTTTACCGTGAAAGCGCGGTCAATTGCCAGGCGGAAGGTGTGATCGCGGGCCAGCTCACGCGGCGTCAACTGCAGCAAGTGGTCACGCAGCGCTTCGATACCACGGCCTTCATTGGCGGCAGTCACGAACAGTATCGCATCGGCAAAACCATAGTTACCCAGCGTGGTTTGCACCTCGGCACGTACTTCGTCAATGCGTGCTTCATCGACGCGATCGGCTTTTGTGAGCGCCACGGTAAGTTGTGGGCTGCCTGTCAGTTGCAGGATTTGCAAGTGTTCACGCGTTTGCGCCATCACGCCATCATCACAGGCCACCACCAGCAGCGCGTGGTCGATACCACCGACACCCGCCAGCATGTTGGACAGAAACTTTTCGTGGCCAGGGACATCGATAAATCCCAGTACCTGCCCATCCGGCTGCGGCCAGTAGGCATAGCCGAGGTCGATAGTCATGCCGCGCTTTTTTTCTTCCGGCAGTCGATCGGCATTCACGCCGGTAATCGCCTGTAATAACGTTGTTTTTCCGTGGTCAACGTGTCCGGCGGTTGCAATAATCATTTCAGCATCATCTCCATAAACCGGGTCTCGTCTTCAAGGCAGCGCAGATCCAGCCACAAGCGACCATCATAAATTCGCCCAATGACCGGCACGGGCAGCAGACGCCAGCGGGCGGCCAGCGCTTCGAGGCGGCTTCCACGCCCGTCATGCGGGGTAAAGGTTAGTGCCGCGCTCGGCAGCCTATCTACCGGTAATGAGCCGCTGCCAATCTGCGACAGGCAAGGCATGACATTCAACGCAAACTCGGCACCATAATGTTCTGTCAGTTGTGCCTGTAATCGTAGCGCCTGCTCGTGGATCGCCTCTTTCGTGCGGGTGAGCTGGCGTAGCGTTGGCAATTTCTCCGCCAGCGCTTCTGGGTGCAGATAGAGCCGCAGCGTTGCTTCCAGCGCTGCCAGCGTCATTTTATCAGCCCGTAACGCACGTTTCAGTGGGTGTCGTTGTAAGCGGGCGATCATCTCTTTTTTACCCACAATAATGCCAGCCTGCGGCCCGCCCAACAGCTTGTCACCAGAGAAACTCACCAGGCTCACACCTGCGGCAATGAGCTGCTGCGGCATCGGTTCCTGCGGCAAACCATACTGACTGAGATCGACCAGCGAGCCGCTACCCAGATCCGCCACGACCGGCACATCCAGCTCCTGACCAATGGCGGCTAGCTCAGCTTCATCCACCGCTTTTGTAAAGCCTTCAATGCTGTAATTACTGGTATGCACCTTCATCAGCAGGCCCGTATTTTCATTAACCGCCTGACGATAATCACTGGCATGGGTACGGTTGGTGGTGCCAACCTCGCGCAGGATACATCCAGCCTGAGACATCACATCGGGAATACGAAACGCGCCGCCAATTTCTACCAGCTCGCCGCGTGATACCACCACGTCTTTGCCCGCTGCGGTGGCCGCCAGCATCAGCAGAACCGCAGCGGCATTATTATTGACGATACAGGCATCTTCCGCGCCGGTCAGACGGCAGAGTAAATCCGCCAACGCACGGTCGCGATGCCCACGCCCGGCGTCATCCAGGCTGTATTCCAACGTCACCGGCGTACGCATCGCCTGCACCACCGCAGCAATCGCTTCTTCGGCCTGCGACGCGCGACCAAGGTTGGTGTGCAGCACAGTCCCCGTCAGATTCATCACCGGGCGCAGCGCGCTTTGCGACTCTCGTTCCAGCCGGGCGCTGGCCTCTTGCGCCCAGTCTTCGCTCCATGCTGGAAGCGCCTGCGTGTCGCGAATCGCCTCTCTGGCTTCATCGAGCATATGACGCAGCAGGTCCACCACGCGGGTATGACCGTGGGACTCACGTAAGACCTGGAAGGCGCTATCGCGCAGTAAACGATCGATAGCAGGAAGCTGGCTGTAGAGTGAACGCATGTCGGTTGTCATGAAAGGGCCTGGCTGTTGGTGGCCCTCTCCACCGTGGAGAGGGATATCGATATGCAGAGGATTGTACCGTGACTTTACTCAGGCGGACATAATACGCATCAAGCCTTTGGCGGTTCTGTGCGGGCGAAGCTTTCTCGTTGAAAGAGTGTTTCCACCAGTTTGACCAGACGTGGTCGGTCAACACACCAGCCAGGTGCAACCCGACGAAAATTGAGATAGCCCACGGCACAGGCAATCGCAATCGTTGCCAGATTAACCGTATCCGTTTTCAGCGTACCGTCCGCCAGATAACCTTCCAGCACATCCAGGCTGCGGGTAATTTTTTCGCGCTGGCGTAGCAATTCAGTTTCTGACTGCTGCGCAGCGGGGCGCGCCTGCTCACGTACCGACACCAACCCGGCATCCATGATACCGTCCGCCAGTGCTTCCAGTTGACGTACTTTCAGTGCCGCCAACGGCTCACGCGGAAGCATCGCGGGTGCAATATCCAACAGCTCTATATATTCAGCAATGATCGGTGAATTAAACCAGTACTCTCCCTCATCGGTGACCAGTGCGGGCACTTTGCCTAACGGGTTATATCGCGCCACGCCGTTTTCCGCGTTATAGGGGAGTTCATTAACGAATTCGAAGGTGATGCCCTTTTCCAGCAACAGAATAGAAATTTTACGCACAAAAGGGCTGGTATAGCTGCCAATGAGTTTCATGCCGTGTCCTTTTTGCCAACAAAAAAGCGATGTCCAACGACTATCTGGACACCGCTTAGTATGGCTCAGGCCACGACAAATGGCAGGTGATGCTGGTCTCAATGATCTAAATAAAGATAATGCATCCAACTGGTCATACGCAGCAGCACTTTACGCATCACCGAGACATGGGCGAAATGGTCGGAATAGACCGCCACCTGTGCGTAGATCCCATCAGGTAAAGCATCTACATCAGCATTTGGTTCCAGTTCAATCGTCGCCAGTACACCATCCGTTCCCGGAACAACGGTTAAGGACTGCAATGCCCCCTGCGCTTGATAAGACCCTCCCGGCACAACCGGCAGGATGCTGGTCAGCTTACCGGTGAATACCTGACCCGGCAGCGCGTTAAACACCACCTCCGCTTCATCACCCGGCTCCAGACGGAGCAGAGAGTTCTGGCGGAACTGCGCCACAATCTGCCGTTTCTGTTCAGGTATAAATACCATTACGGGTCGCAGCGGTAGCGCAGCAGCATAGGTCCCTGGACGGATGAGTAACTGCGTCACGTAACCGTTGCTGGGCGCCCGCACCACGGTCTGATCCAGATTGTATTTCGCCTCTGTCAGTTGCGCGCGCAGGCTAACAACCTGTGATTGCTCACCGTTGACCATGCTGTCTAACTGGCTTTGAATTTGCGATTGTTCAGCGACCGACGCTTTGACCAACGCATCCTGTGCCAGGTAGTTCTGGCGTGCATTATCGATATCGCTTTCAGAGAATGGATTGACTCGCGCCTGGCTGCCTTTCAGGTAGCGCTGATAATCTTTGTACAGACGGTCACGTTCGGCTGATACACGCGTGGTATTGGCCTGCGCCTCTGACAATTGCGCTTTTAAGGTCTCAATATTATGCGTTGCCGTCACCAGATCGGCCTGTAGCCTGTCGACCCGCGCCTGGTAACGTACCGGATCGAGCTTAAAAAGCACTTCGCCTTTTTTAATCAGTTGGTTATTTTTATCGGTTACCTCACTCACAATCCCCGTGACCTGCGGGGTAATAGGAATTGAAATAACGGCTTTTTGCGCGGTAAACGTATAGGGGTGGTTATAATTCATTAATAAGATGAGCCCCGCCACAATAAACACCCCGCCTAATGCGGCAGTCGCCAGTGTCCATTGGTTTACCGGAATACGGAATATCTTGAAGATGGCCCAGGCAAACGCCACGTAGGTCAGAACAATCAACAAATCCATGATTAAATCTCCGGGAAAGTGGAGTCATCAGTTTTTTTCTCCCCAGCCAGCCTTTGTTCCAACTGGGTAATGCGCGCTGCCAGCGCGGCAATTTCAGAGTCTTGTTCCTTTCCGGTCGGCGCGACATGTGACTGCATCCCCCAGCCCTTTTCAGGCTGGTAGAGCGTGGCCCAGATCCACAGAAACGGCCAGATAACATGCAGCGTAAACAGACTTACCCACCCAGCGGTATGAATGGCTTCCGCATGCGGGTGGTTACGCTTTTTAGCCATGTTGTAGGGAATGTCATGGATGGCAATGATTCCGTAAAACAGAACCAGAAAAACGAAGATCAGCACGCCTAATGCGAAATAATTTAGAAACATACCTGCCTCGAATTCACGCTAATTAGAGTTTTTTTGTGCCGGCAGCCGTATGCTTCCTGGCTGATATTTTGAACATAACTGGAGATCGGGGTTTTCGCCATACCACAAAATAAATATTTTTTCTGGTGAGAAATTGCTCTCTTGTGCGAAAAAAAGTGCCAGGGTAGAAGCTGTTGAAGATCACATCCAGGGAATCTGCAATGAAAATACTTTGCGATCTACTTCACAAAAATCCAACAAACAGTGAATTACAAAACGTGAACCAATTCACATTTAATCGCCATTTTTAGCAAATTACTGGGTGCCGATGTTTTTTTGTACCGACATTTTGTGATTGAAATCACATTAACTAGCGCCACACACCCTATATTTACGTGACGCAAGTCACACAAAAGGCCATCGACTGGACAGTTGAACGATTCAGTGCCAGATTTCGCAGTATCTACAGGGTCCGGCTACCTCCTGCCGCTACATTAACAAACCTCGGGCTTTCAGCCTGCGCGATAGCAAACATAAGAAGGGGTGTTTTTATGTCATCCGATATTAAGATCAAGGTGCAAAGCTTTGGTCGATTCCTCAGCAACATGGTGATGCCAAATATCGGCGCGTTTATCGCGTGGGGTATTATCACCGCATTATTCATTCCGACAGGGTGGTTGCCGAACGAAACGCTGGCGAAGCTGGTCGGCCCGATGATCACCTATCTGCTGCCACTGCTGATCGGTTATACCGGTGGTAAGCTGGTAGGCGGCGAACGCGGCGGCGTAGTGGGTGCGATTACCACCATGGGCGTGATCGTCGGTGCTGATATGCCGATGTTCCTCGGTGCGATGATTGCAGGCCCGCTGGGCGGTTGGGCAATCAAACATTTCGACGGCTGGGTAGACGGTAAGATCAAATCCGGTTTTGAGATGCTGGTGAATAACTTCTCCGCTGGCATCATCGGTATGATCCTCGCCATTCTGGCCTTCCTCGGTATTGGCCCATTGGTTGAAGCCCTGTCCAAAATTCTGGCGGCCGGCGTTAACTTTATGGTTGTCCATGACATGCTGCCGCTGGCGTCTATCTTCGTTGAACCGGCGAAAATCCTGTTCCTCAACAACGCCATCAACCACGGTATTTTCTCACCGCTGGGCATTCAGCAGTCCCATGAGATGGGTAAATCCATCTTCTTCCTGATTGAAGCAAACCCAGGCCCGGGTATGGGTGTTCTGCTGGCGTACATGTTCTTCGGTCGCGGTAGCGCTAAACAGTCTGCGGGCGGTGCGGCTATCATCCACTTCCTGGGTGGTATTCACGAAATTTACTTCCCATACGTGCTGATGAACCCACGCCTGATCCTGGCCGTTATCCTCGGCGGTATGACTGGTGTATTCACCCTGACAATCCTGAACGGTGGTCTGGTGTCTCCGGCTTCTCCGGGTTCAATCCTGGCCGTGCTGGCAATGACGCCGAAAGGGGCTTACTTCGCTAACATCGCGGCAATCTGTGCGGCAATGGCGGTCTCTTTTGTGGTCTCGGCGATTCTGCTGAAAACCAGCAAAGTGAAAGAAGAAGATGATATTGATGCGGCAACCCGTCGTATGCAGGACATGAAAGCAGAATCTAAAGGCGCTTCTCCGCTGTCTGCTGGCGATGTCACCAACGACCTGAGCCACGTGCGTAAAATCATCGTCGCCTGTGACGCTGGTATGGGTTCCAGTGCCATGGGTGCAGGCGTACTGCGTAAGAAAGTACAGGATGCTGGTCTGTCGCAGATTTCCGTTACCAACAGCGCAATTAACAATCTGCCGCCGGATGTGGATCTGGTTATTACTCACCGTGATCTGACCGAACGTGCGATGCGCCAGGTTCCGCAGGCTCAGCACATTTCGCTGACCAACTTCCTCGACAGCGGCCTTTACACCAGCCTGACTGAGCGTCTGGTTGCGGCGCAACGCCACAACGTCAACGAAGAAAAAGTACGCGATCACCTGAAAGACAGCTTTGATGAAGGTGATAACAACCTGTTCAAACTGGGTGCGGAGAATATCTTCCTTGGCCGTAAAGCCACCAACAAAGAAGAAGCCATTCTGTTTGCTGGTGAGCAACTGGTGAAAGGCGGCTACGTTGAGCCGGAATACGTCCAGGCAATGCTGGACCGCGAAAAACTGACCTCTACCTACCTGGGTGAGTCCATTGCGGTACCGCACGGCACCATCGAAGCGAAAGATCGCGTGCTGAAAACGGGTATCGTATTCTGCCAGTACCCGGAAGGTGTGCGCTTCGGTGAAGAAGAAGATGATATTGCCCGCCTGGTCATTGGTATCGCTGCGCGTAACAATGAGCATATCCAGGTGATCACCAGCCTGACCAACGCGCTGGATGATGAATCTGTCATCGAACGGCTGGCACATACCACCAGCGTGGATGAAGTTCTGGAACTGCTGGCAGGTCGTAAGTAAGCGTTATTGCCCGGTGGCGCTCACGCTTACCGGGCCTACAAAATCCTCTCCGCAAAGGAGAGGGTTAGGTTGAGGGGAAATCTATGCGGTCCCTCACCCCAGCCCTCTTGGGTAAAAACATTAATGAAGGTTAATACTATGAAAGCATTACATTTTGGCGCAGGTAATATCGGTCGTGGCTTTATCGGCAAACTGCTGGCTGACGCGGGGATACAACTCACCTTTGCGGATGTAAATCAGGTAGTCCTTGATGCCCTGAATGCCCGTCATAGCTATCAGGTTCATGTAGTAGGTGAAAACGAGCAGGTCGATACTGTTTCAGGCGTCAACGCCGTTAGCAGCATCGGTGATGATGTCGTCGACCTGATTGCCCACGTTGATTTAATCACCACGGCTGTGGGTCCGGTTGTGCTTGAGCGTATCGCACCGGCCATCGCCAAAGGGCTGGGCAAACGCAAAGCTCAGGGCATCACCACTCCGCTGAATATCATCGCCTGTGAAAACATGGTGCGCGGAACCACACAGTTGAAAGGCCACGTGATGAACGCACTGGCAGATGAAGACAAAGCCTGGGTTGAAGAACATGTTGGCTTTGTCGATTCCGCCGTGGATCGCATCGTGCCGCCATCTGCTTCTGCGACCCACGATCCGCTGGAAGTGACCGTGGAAACCTTCAGTGAGTGGATTGTCGACAAAACGCAGTTCAAAGGCGTGCTGCCGAACATCCCAGGAATGGAATTAACTGATAACCTGATGGCATTTGTCGAACGTAAACTCTTCACGCTGAACACCGGGCATGCTATAACCGCGTACCTCGGAAAATTGACCGGTCATCAGACCATCCGTGACGCGATTCTCGACGAGAAAATCCGCGCAGTGGTAAAAGGTGCAATGGAAGAGAGCGGCGCGGTACTGATCAAACGCTATGGCTTTGATGCAGCAAAACATGCGGCATACATTCAGAAAATCCTCGGTCGTTTTGAAAACCCGTACCTGAAAGATGACGTTGAGCGCGTGGGCCGTCAGCCGCTGCGTAAACTGAGCGCAGGCGACCGTCTGATTAAACCCCTGCTGGGCACGCTGGAGTATGGTCTGCCGCACGTTAATCTGGTGCAGGGTATTGCCGCTGCGATGCATTACCGCAGTGCAGAAGATCCGCAGGCGCAGGAACTGGCTGCACTGATTGACGAAAAAGGCCCACAGGCCGCTCTGGCGCAAGTGTCCGGACTGGATGCCAACAGTGATGTGGTTGCGGAGGCGGTTAACGCATATAACGCAACCAAATGATACAGAATACGGCGCAGGTCATCCTGCGCCGACATGACAGATTGTCAGATATGCAGGCAATAATGGAACAAACACAGGCCTTTGAAAATCGTGTGCTTGAGCGTCTGAATGCTGGCAAAACCGTACGCAGCTTCCTCATCACCGCCGTAGAATTACTCACCGAGGCGGTGAATATCCTGGTGCTTCAGGTATTTCGCAAAGACGACTATGCGGTGAAATATGCCGTAGAACCGTTACTCGACGGCGATGGCCCGCTGGGCGATCTTTCAGTGCGTCTGAAGCTCATCTACGGCCTGGGCGTACTCAGTCGTCCGGAATATGAAGATGCGGAACTGTTGATGGCACTGCGTGAAGAGTTAAATCACGACGGCAATGAATATGCGTTCACCGATGACGAAATTCTTGGGCCATTTGGTGAGCTGCACTGCGTGACGGCGCTCCCGCCACCCCCGCAGTTTGATACCTCAGACTCGGGTCTGCACGCCATGCAAATCCAGCGTTACCAGCAAATGGTACGCTCCACGATGGTGCTTTCCCTGACCGAGCTGATTTCTAAAATCAGCTTAAAAAAAGCCTTTCAAAAATAAAGCGGAGCGCTTTACTTCCCTTCCTGCTGTGGCCGGTACAGCTGTCGATAGTACGCCAGGCGTTGCAGATACAGCTCGGCATTCTCTTGCGGCACTTCAGAAGGGACAACGTTGCGCGGCGGTGTTTTATTCAAATACTCGCGGAAAGCCTGGCTTGAAGCCATAAAATCGATAGTTTTATCAATAAGAATAGAAACGTTCTCACCTATTTTCGCCATGATGACCAATCCTCCATGTATTCTCCGCGTACGGCCTACGCGGTCGATGATTTAAGTTTAGGATCAGGTGGGCGATTATATTGAGGAAAACGTGCTTCACTATAAACCCGCAAATAAAAAGCACCGCCACCGATCTTATCGCTTAAAATTCCATATTAATCAAAACACTAGCATTATCATTAGCGGAGTAATACTTGCGGTATTTGATTATTTATCTTCGATTAGTTGTGAATAATCCCGCTCTGCGCGCATACTATAGGATATTCATCCTATTTTTATCAGAAGCTATCCTATGAAAGAAGTCGAAAAAAACGAAATTAAACGTCTCAGCGATCGTCTGGACGCTATCCGCCACCAGCAGGCTGACCTGTCTCTGGTTGAAGCCGCCGACAAATATGCCGAGCTGGAAAAAGAGAAAGAAACGCTGGAAGCAGAGATTGCGCGTCTGCGTGAAGTGCATGGTAAGAAGCTGAGCAAAGAAGCACAAAAGCTCTCTAAGCTCCCCTTCCGTCGCGCCATCACCAAAAAAGAACAAGCAGACATGGGTAAGCTGAAGAAAAGCGTGCGCGGCCTGATTGTTGTCCACCCGATGACCGAACTAGGCCGTGAAATGGGCCTGAAAGAGATGACGGGCTTCGCGAAGAGCGAGTTCTAATCGCTCACGCAACGTTGGATT
This sequence comes from Citrobacter sp. Igbk 14, assembly GCF_028069825.1. NCBI lineage: Bacteria > Pseudomonadati > Pseudomonadota > Gammaproteobacteria > Enterobacterales > Enterobacteriaceae > Citrobacter > Citrobacter sp. Igbk 14. The sequence continues at coordinate 28,769 of NZ_JANEWM010000004.1, read as the reverse complement.
TTCCGTACCCCTACGCAACAAGTGGGGGTACGGCATGCTCGGGCTAAAATCCGAATTTTTCCTAAAATATAATCACACCTTCCATATATAAATTTATTTCAATCGTGTTGCTCTACGTTATAGACCAACAGAACGAGCCGCAATATTCAGTTACATTCATACAATGAATTTTTTCCTCTCTGTCTCTTCCCTCTTCCGCAGAACATAATTGACCAACAAAATTAAATAATATTATCATCCGCAAACACCCGCACCCGACATATACGTATTGTGATTAGTTCTCAGTAAAATATCACCGTTTAAAATTCATTATTAGCATCAGCGACCAGTTGATTACATAACGGTGATGAATATTTTTATTGTTCTCATCACCTATATATCGGCCAGAGGTAAACATATATTTTCGCCATATGAATAGATGAGCAAGTCGTTATTTTTACATCATATAAATAAGGATTTTTATATGCACAAATATGGAAGGTTTATTCCCCCCGTCATCTTAGGATTTTCATTTTTGCTCTCGGCCTGCGATTACACGGCCGATAAAGGCCTTATCGAAACGCTGAAGAAACAGCAGCAAGAGCAAGAAGCAAAGATAAACCTACTGGAAAAACAGCAAACTAGCGTTATCTCGGCGACGACAAAACTCGCTCATGTCGTTGGCCGTATCGAACGTAAACAACGCTTGTTCGAATACACGGAATTGGACCCATCACAAACCCGCTACTTTGTCATTAATAACGGCAATGTCGGGTTAGCGGGACGCATTCTATCTATTGAACCCATTGATAATGGCAGCGTTATACATATTTCGCTGGTTAATTTATTAAGCGTACCTGTTTCTAACGTTGGTTTTCATGCCACCTGGGGCGGTGAAAAGCCTATTGATCTAAAAGAATATGCCAAATGGCAACAGTTGCTATTTAGCACCGCCATGAACTCCACGCTGAAATTATTACCAGGTCAATGGCAAGACATTAACTTAACGTTAAAAGGGGTGTCGCCCAATAACCTGAAATACCTCAAGTTGGCGATTAATATGCAGAATATCAACTTCGACAATCTTCCCCCTGCTGATACCAGGCAGAAAAAAAGCAAAAAATAAATGCAGTTATTGCACTTATAACAAGGAATAGAGAGCACCAACAATGAACAAAATTTTTAAAGTTATCTGGAACCCTGCAACTGGCAACTTCACTGTCGCCAGTGAAACAGCGAAAGGTCGTGGCAAGAAATCTGGGCGCAGGAAGCTGTTAGTATCTGCATTAGTCGCCGGTGGGCTGATGTCGTCGTTTGGGGCAAGTGCTTCTGTCAGTCTCGATGGTGGTACATATTCTGATGGCACCGAAATAACAGACAGATGGATTGCTATTGGTCAAGGTGCGCAGGCTTCCTCTGCATCCGGTGGCTCAGCAAGTATTGCTATTGGGGTAAATGCATTATCTGCTGCGGGGGCTACTGCAGTGGGTTTTCAGAGTAGTGCTACTGGACAAAGTTCAGTAGCAATGGGGCAGCTATCGAAAGCCACAGGGAGCAGGGGGGTTGCTATCGGAAGTGGCGCTAGTGCCGCTGGCGACTATAGCCTGGCATTCGGTAGATCGGCCTTGGGCAATGGCACAGGCTCCATTGCAATGGGTGACGAAAGCGAAGCCAACGGATTATATAGTTTGGCATTCGGCGCAAACAGCATAGCTAAAGCGGACAATACCGTTGCGTTTGGATATGGTGCCAGTGCAACCAAAACTGGAGCAATGGCTTTCGGTCAGGCTGGAAAAGCAGACGGTTTAAATTCTATTGCGTTAGGTAATAAAAGTCAGGCAAGCAGCGAAAACAGTATTGCGATTGGACAAGAAAGCTATTCTAGTAGTGAAAAAAGTATTGCGATTGGTAGCCTGTCCAATGTAACTGGTGTCAACTCCGTTGCTCTGGGCACAGAGTCTACTGCCGCAGAAGATAATACTGTTTCAGTGGGTAACGATACGCAGCAGCGTAAAATTGTCCATATGGCAAAAGGCGATATCAGCAGTACCAGTACTGATGCCATCAATGGTTCACAGCTTTATGATATCAGTAAGTCAGTTGCAGACCGTCTGGGCGGTGGTGCCTCAGTGAGTACTGCCGGAGTTGTTAACGCCCCTAGCTACAAACTGCAAAGTGGTAACTTTAATAATGTTGGCGACGCGTTAAAGGGAATTGACGATAATACATTACAATGGGACTCGCTTAAAAACGTCTACAGTGCAGCACACGGCTCCGATGCCACCAGCACAATTACTAATGTAAAAGCGGGTGCATTGAGCGCATCTAGCACCGATGCGGTTAACGGTTCTCAGCTATTTGAAACCAATCAGAACGTGGCGCAAAACACCACCGACATCGCAACAAACACGACAAATATCGCGACCAATACCACGGACATTGCAACAAACACCGGCAATATCGCGACCAACACCACGGACATTGCGACCAATACCAGCAATATCGCAACCAACACAACCAACATCACCAATCTGAATACCTCGGTTTCCGACCTCAGCACCACCGTGACGGATCTCACCAATGATGCTCTGCTGTGGGATGCTACCGCTGGCGCGTTTAGCGCCGGTCATGGTGCCAACACCACCAGTAAGATCACCAACGTGGCGGCCGGTACTCTGTCCGCAGACAGTACCGATGCGGTTAACGGTTCTCAGCTATTTGAAACCAATCAGAACGTGACGCAAAACACCACTGACATCGCGACCAATGCGACCAATATCGCGACCAACACAACCGATATCGCAACAAACACGACAAATATCGCGACCAATACCACGGATATTGCGACCAATACCAGCAATATCGCAACCAACACCACGGATATTGCGACCAATACCAGCAATATCGCAACCAACACAACCAACATCACCAATCTGAATACCTCGGTTTCCGACCTCAGCACCACCGTGACGGATCTCACCAATGATGCCCTGCTGTGGGATTCGACCGCTGGCGCGTTTAGTGCCGGTCATGGCACCAACACCACCAGTAAGATCACCAACGTGGCGGCCGGTACTCTGTCCGCAGACAGCACCGATGCGGTTAACGGTTCTCAGCTATTTGAAACCAATCAGAACGTGGCGCAAAACACCACTGACATCGCGACCAATACGACGAATATCGCGACCAACACAACCGATATCGCTAACCTTAATACCTCGGTTTCCGACATCAACACCACCGTAACGGATCTCACCAATGATGCTCTGCTGTGGGATGCGGCCGCAGGCGCGTTTAGCGCCAGTCACGGTACTAACACCACCAACAAAATTACCAATGTCGCCGCAGGCACCCTGTCCGCAGACAGCACCGATGCGGTTAACGGTTCTCAGCTGTATGAAACCAACCAGAATGTGGCGCAGAACACCACCAATATCACGACGAACACCACCGATATTGCCGAACTGAACACGTCTATTTCCGACATGAGCACCACCATCACCGGCCTCTCGGACGATGCCCTGCTGTGGGATGCAACATCAGGCGCGTTTAGCGCCAGCCACGGTGCCAACGCCACCAGCAAGATAATTAACGTAGCGGCCGGCACCCTGTCCGCAGACAGCACCGATGCGGTTAACGGTGCTCAACTGTATGAAACCAATCAAAACGTAGCGCAAAACACCACGGATATTGAGGAGATCAACACCTCAATCACCAACCTTAGCGGCGACGCGTTGAAATGGGATGACACAGCAGAGGCATTTAGCGCCAGTCACGGTACTAACGCCACCAACAAAATTACCAATGTCGCCGCAGGCACCCTGTCCGCAGACAGCACTGATGCCGTCAACGGCGCTCAACTGTATGAGACAAATCAGCTAATCGCCCTGAATAGCGAAGTTATTAACAACTTAGCCGGCGATACCAGCGACACCTACATCACCAACAACGGGACGGGTATGAAATACGTCCGCACTAACGACACCGGGCTCACCGAAGATGACGCGCACGCCTCTGGCATTGGCGCGACGGCCGTCGGTTATAACGCTGTCGCATCAGGTGCCAGCAGCCTGGCTTTAGGTCAAAATAGCCAAAGCATCGTCGATACGGGGATTGCGCTGGGCAGCGGGTCAGTATCAAACCGCACCATCTCCTCAAACAAACAGGCGACCAGCGTGACGAGCGATGGCGTCGTTATCGGCTATGACACCACGGACAGAACTCTGCTTGGCGCATTGTCCCTGGGTACCGATGGTGAAAGCTATCGTCAAATCACCAACGTTGCGGATGGTTCTGAAGCACAAGACGCCGTCACGGTACGCCAGCTGCAAAACGCGATTTCCGCCGTATCGACCACGCCAACACAATATTTCCATGCGAATTCGGACGAAGAAGACGCGCTGGCGGTTGGCGCTAACTCCATTGCCGTCGGCCCGAAAACCGTCGTCAATGGCGATACGGGCGTAGGCATTGGCTATGGCGCGACGGTTGCGCAAACGGCCAGCAATGGCATAGCTTTTGGAACAAACGCACAGGCAAACCATGCTGATAGCGTTGCGCTTGGGAGCAATTCACAAACCACCGTAGGCGCGCAAAGCAGCTATACCGCTTACAATTTGGATACCGCGCAAAGCTCAAGCGGAGAAGTGTCTGTAGGCAGCGCATCCGGCCAGAGGCAAATCACCAACGTTGCTGCGGGTACGCAAGATACCGATGCCGTTAACGTTGCGCAGTTGAAAGCCACCGATAGCCGCGTTGCCGCCAATACCGAAAGTATCACCAATCTGAATACGCAGGTGAGCAGCCTTGATACCCGGGTCACGAATATTGAAAACTCTGTTGGCGATATTGTGACAACGGGTAATACCAAGTACTTCAAGACCAGCTCAACGGGTGACGATGCCAATGCTCAGGGCGCGGACAGCGTCGCGATTGGCTCTGGATCTATCGCTTCTGCTGATAATAGCGTCGCCCTGGGGACTAACTCCGTGGCCGATGAAGCCAATACCGTTTCTGTGGGTTCATCCACACAGCAACGCCGTATTACCAACGTCGCCGCTGGGGTCAATAACACCGACGCGGTTAACGTGGCACAGTTGAAAGCCTCCGAAGCAGGTTCCGTCCGTTATGAAACCAATTCTGATGGGTCGATAAACTACAGTACGCTCAACCTCGGAGACGGCAGCGGCGGCACGACACGCATCGGCAATGTTTCTGCCGCGGTGAATGACACAGATGCGGTTAACTATGCGCAATTGAAAAAGAGCGTAGAAGAAGCAAATACCTACACCGACCAGAAAATGGGTGAGATGAATAGTAAAATCAAAGGTGTAGAGAACAAGATGAGCGGCGGTATCGCTTCTGCCATGGCGATGGCAGGTCTTCCACAGGCCTACGCGCCTGGCGCCAACATGACCTCGATTGCGGGAGGTACATTTAATGGCGAGAGCGCAATCGCGCTTGGTGTCTCCATGGTGAGCGAAAGTGGTGGCTGGGTCTATAAATTACAAGGAACCAGCAACAGCCAGGGTGATTACTCGGCGGCCATTGGTATGGGTTTCCAGTGGTAATCCGTTAACGACATCACCGATGCTAAAGGCAATGGCCACGCCGCCATTGCCTTTTTATTTTCTTCACACTCCTGTTATTGGCCCTACCAATTATCACCAGATCCGAATACCCCCTCACATTTCGTTAAAATTAGCCTACAATACCGTTGCCAATAAATAACATCTGGTTAACCATTCGTTGTCATTATCCCTACACAACAATATTGGCAGGGCCACTTTTACACATAATGTGACGAAGAGATGAGCAAAGACTCATTCCATTATGTTGAAGGCCCTCAGGAGACCTGCAATGAATCTCTGGCAACAAAACTACGACCCGGCGGGTAACATTTGGCTTTCCAGCCTGATAGCATCGCTACCTATCCTGTTCTTTTTCTTCGCGCTGATTAAGCTCAAGCTAAAAGGCTATGTTGCGGCGTCCTGGACGGTGGTGATCGCTCTGGCGGTCGCCCTGTTGTTCTACAAAATGCCGGTCGATCACGCTTTGGCCTCGGTGGTGTACGGCTTCTTTTATGGTCTGTGGCCGATTGCCTGGATCATCATCGCAGCGGTGTTTGTCTATAAAATCTCGGTTAAAACCGGGCAGTTCGACATCATCCGGTCATCAATACTCTCCATTACCCCCGACCAGCGTCTGCAAATGCTGATCGTCGGTTTCTCCTTTGGGGCATTCCTCGAAGGGGCGGCAGGCTTTGGCGCGCCGGTTGCCATTACCGCCGCGCTGCTGGTTGGTCTGGGCTTTAACCCGCTGTACGCAGCCGGGCTGTGCCTGATCGTAAATACCGCGCCGGTCGCCTTTGGCGCGATGGGTATTCCGATTCTGGTTGCCGGTCAGGTTACCGGACTGGACAGCTTCGAGATTGGCCAGATGGTCGGTCGTCAGTTGCCATTCCTGACGATTATCGTACTGTTCTGGATTATGGCGATTATGGATGGCTGGCGCGGCGTGAAAGAAACCTGGCCTGCGGTAATGGTCGCTGGCGGCTCGTTTGCTATCGCCCAGTACCTCAGTTCTAACTTTATCGGACCAGAATTGCCGGACATCATCTCTTCTCTGGTTTCGCTGGTGTGTCTGACGCTGTTCCTGAAGCGCTGGCAGCCGGTACGCATCTTCCGTTTTGGCGATATGGGCGCTTCGCAGGTCGATATGGACCTGTCGCGCACCCGCTACACCGCCGGGCAAATTATCCGCGCCTGGTCTCCGTTCCTGTTCCTGACCGCCACCGTCACACTGTGGAGCGTACCGCCGTTTAAAGCGCTGTTTGCACCTGGCGGGGCGATGTACCACTGGGTCGTCAACATTCCGGTTCCGTTCCTCGATAAGCTGGTTGCCCGTATGCCACCGGTGGTACACGAAGCCACAGCGTATGCCGCAGTGTACAAATTTGACTGGTTCTCAGCGACCGGCACCGCCATCCTGTTTGCCGCCCTGCTGTCTATCGTTTGGCTGAAGATGAAACCCTCTGCCGCTCTGCAGACCTTTGGCAGCACACTGAAAGATCTGGCGCTGCCTATTTACTCCATCGGGATGGTACTGGCATTCGCATTTATCTCTAACTACTCCGGGCTTTCATCAACGCTGGCGTTAGCACTGGCTCACACGGGCAGCGCGTTCACTTTCTTCTCGCCGTTCCTCGGCTGGTTGGGGGTATTCCTGACGGGCTCTGATACCTCGTCAAACGCCTTGTTCGCAGCGCTACAGGCAACGGCGGCGCAGCAAATCGGTGTTTCTGACGTACTGATGGTAGCGGCAAATACCACTGGCGGCGTAACCGGCAAGATGATCTCTCCGCAGTCTATCGCCATCGCCTGTGCGGCAGTGGGACTGGTTGGCAAAGAATCTGATCTGTTCCGCTTCACCGTCAAACACAGCCTGATTTTCACCTGCATGGTGGGTGTGATCACCACACTGCAGGCCTATGTCTTAACCTGGATGATTCCATGATAGTGATGCCCAGACGCCTGTCAGACGAGGTTGCATCTCGTGTGCGGGCGCTGATTGAAGAACAACAGCTGGAGGCGGGCATGAAGTTGCCCGCTGAACGCCAACTGGCCGTACAGCTGGGCGTATCACGTAACTCGCTACGTGAGGCGTTAGCTAAGCTGGTGAGCGAAGGCGTGTTGATCAGCCGCCGTGGCGGTGGGACGTTTGTCCGCTGGCAGCATGAGGCCTGGTCTGAACAGAACATCGTTCAGCCGCTGAAAACGCTGATGGCAGACGATCCCGATTACAGTTTCGATATTCTGGAAGCCCGTCACGCCATCGAAGCCAGCACCGCCTGGCATGCCGCCATGCGTGCCACTGCCACCGACAAAGAGAAAATCCGGCTCTGTTTCGACGCCACGCAAAGCGAAGACCCCGATCTCGCCTCGCAGGCAGACGTGCGCTTTCACCTCGCCATTGCTGAAGCGTCGCACAACGTGGTGCTGCTACAAACTATGCGCGGTTTCTTCGACGTCCTGCAGTCTTCGGTAAAACAGAGCCGCCAACGTATGTATCTGGTACCGCCCGTCTTTTCACAGTTGACGGAGCAACATCAGGCCGTACTGGATGCCATCGTTGCCGGGGATGCCGACGGCGCACGGAAGGCCATGATGGCGCACCTTAGTTTCGTCCACACCACGATTAAACGATTTGATGAAGATCAGGCCCGCCAGGCGCGTATCACCCGCCTGCCCGGTGACCCTGGTGAGAATAGCAGGGAGAACAACACATGATTATTTCAGCCGCCAGCGACTATCGCGCCGCAGCCCAGCGCATCCTACCCCCTTTCTTGTTCCACTATATTGACGGTGGAGCGTACGCAGAACACACCTTGCGCCGTAACGTGGCAGACCTGTCGGAAGTGGCGCTGCGCCAGCGCGTGCTGAAGAACATGTCCGACCTGAGTCTGGAAACCACCCTGTTCAACGAAAAATTGTCGATGCCGGTGGCATTAGCCCCGGTCGGTTTGTGTGGCATGTATGCGCGTAGGGGTGAAGTTCAGGCCGCCGCCGCCGCTGATGCCAAAGGTATTCCATTTACGCTTTCTACGGTTTCCGTCTGCCCGATTGAAGAAGTCGCCCCGACCATCAAACGCCCAATGTGGTTCCAGCTGTACGTCCTTCGCGATCGCGGCTTTATGCGTAATGCACTGGAGCGCGCCAAAGCGGCAGGCTGCTCCACGCTGGTCTTTACTGTCGATATGCCCACGCCTGGCGCCCGCTATCGTGATGCCCATTCCGGTATGAGCGGCCCGAATGCGGCGCTGCGCCGTTACTGGCAAGCGGTCACCCATCCACAGTGGGCATGGGACGTTGGTCTGAATGGTCGTCCGCATGATTTAGGCAATATCTCGACTTATCTTGGAAAACCTACCGGTCTTGAGGATTACATCGGCTGGCTGGCAAATAACTTCGATCCGTCTATTTCCTGGAAAGACCTCGAGTGGATCCGCGAATTCTGGGAGGGTCCGATGGTGATCAAAGGGATCCTCGATCCGGAAGATGCTCGTGATGCCGTCCGTTTCGGCGCTGATGGCATTGTCGTTTCTAACCATGGTGGCCGCCAGTTGGATGGTGTGCTGTCTTCTGCTCGCGCGCTGCCCGCCATTGCCGATGCGGTAAAAGGCGATATCACCATTCTGGCAGACAGCGGGATCCGTAACGGTCTGGACGTCGTGCGTATGATTGCGCTGGGTGCTGATAGCGTCCTTTTGGGTCGCGCTTACCTGTACGCATTGGCGACACACGGACAGGCTGGTGTGGCGAATCTGCTGAACCTGATCGAAAAAGAGATGAAGGTGGCAATGACGCTGACTGGCGCGAAATCGATTAGCGAAATCAGCCGCGATTCTCTGGTGCAGGAGCTGGGTAAGAGCTTGCCTGCTGCATTGGCTCCTCTGGCTCAGGGTAGCGCTGCGTAACACTCTCTCCCGTAAATTGCGTTTTCTGCATGGTCGGCCTGTTTTCAGCCCGACCATTTTTTATTCAAAAAAATAACGACCAGTTAACATTTACAACCAATATATTTGACAACTTTTTATCCACCTGCCAAATGTATATACAAGCTAATACAAGGGTAATTTATACCGATAACAACCATCATAACGGGCGAGGGTGACATGGCTTATTCCGGTAAAGTGAATATCCAGCAGGCGATAGATGACAGTCGTTTTTCACGGTTTCACTGGGTCATTATTGTCCTGGGCTTTCTGGTTTTAGCCATTGACGGCTTCGATACGGCGGCAATGGGTTACATTGCCCCCACGCTCTCTGCCGACTGGGGTATCAAGAAACAAGATCTTGGGCCAGTATTGAGTGCCGCGCTATTGGGACTCTCATTTGGCGCATTATTAGCCGGACCGATTTCCGATCGTATGGGCCGTAAGCGCGTACTGGTGTTTTCCTGCCTGTTCTTTGGGCTCGCCAGTCTGGGCACCGCCTATGCACAGACGCTGAATATGCTCACATTTTGGCGCTTTCTCACCGGTCTTGGACTCGGTGCAGCAATGCCAAACGCCATCACACTGGTCTCAGAATTTGCCCCTAAACGCTGCCGTTCAATGGCCATTAATACCATGTACTGCGGCTTCCCTCTTGGTGCTGCGGGTGGCGGAGTTATCTCCTCCTGGCTCATTCCCAGCTACGGCTGGCACAGCGTACTGCTGGCTGGTGCAATCGCCCCGCTGGCACTCACCGTGTTATTGGTACTGTTCCTGCCAGAATCGGTGAAGTATTTGGTTCACCGTGGCAAAGAGATCGCGCAAATCAAACGCATAGCCCAACGCTTTATGTCGGGGAGCCTGGAGCAGGTCACCCAGTTTTACCTGGAAGAAGATCGGGTGGCGGTGAAAAAAGGCAGCGTAGCGCAGCTATTCAGTATGCCCTGGCTACCGGGCACGCTGATGCTGTGGATGACCTACTTTATGGGGCTGGTGATCTATTACGTCCTGCTCAGTTGGATGCCAACGCTGATGCTGGGAATGGGCTACCCGCTGGCAGAGTCCGCCTGGCTGACATCACTATTCACCTTCGGTGGCACGGCAGGGATCCTGCTGGCCGGCTGGTTGATGGATCGCTGGGAAGCACACAAAGTGGTTTCACTTGGCTTTATGCTGACGATGCTGTTTGCCCTCGCGCTCGGCTTTGAGCATAACCATATCGTCCTGTTCGGCGCACTGATCTTCCTGATGGGGATTACCATGAACGGCGCACAGTCCGGGCTACAGACGCTGGCTGCAACGTTTTATCCCACTCATTGCCGCGCAACCGGCATTGCCTGGATGCAAGGTGTGGGCCGCTTTGGTGGCGTAGCCGGCACCATGATGAGCGCCCAACTGCTCTCCCTGCAATGGCAGGCCGACAGCATCTTGATGTTCCTCAGCCTTCCAGCGCTGGTCGCGGCTGCCGCAACGATTTACAAGCTGCAACGCTATAAACCGCAGTCTCTGACCGTCGCATAGTACCCGCTCTTTCTGCTATTCTGCCCCCCGTTATCAAGGGGGCAGTATGCTTAACATCGTTTTATTCGAACCAGAAATCCCGCCAAATACCGGCAATATTATCCGTCTTTGCGCCAATACCGGCTTTCGTCTGCATATTATTGAGCCAATGGGCTTTACCTGGGACGACAAGCGCCTGCGTCGCGCGGGGCTGGATTACCATGAGTTTACCGCCGTGCTGCGCCACCCTGATTATGCCGCCTTCGTCGCCGCAGAAAACCCGCAGCGTCTGTTTGCCCTGACCACCAAAGGTACGCCTGCACACAGTGCGGTAAGCTATCAGGATGGGGATTACCTGATGTTTGGCCCGGAAACGCGCGGTCTTCCAGCCAGCATTCTTGATGCCTTGCCTGCCGAACAAAAAATTCGTATTCCGATGATGCCGGACAGCCGCAGCATGAACCTGTCAAATGCAGTGTCGGTGGTGGTGTATGAGGCCTGGCGCCAGTTGGGGTATCCTGGCGCGGTATTACGTAGTTGATTTTAGTCGGATGCGGCTAGCGCCTTATCCGACCTACGAGGTTTGTCGGCCCGGTAAGCACTGCACCTCCGGGCATAGCTCGAAATCAGATGCCATCGCCGTATTCGAACGTATGGTGTATCCCATTGAAATGCTGATCCATATCCATGGACGGTTTATCGCTGTCGGGCTTGCCGACAATACGCGCCGGAACGCCTGCGGCGGTAGTGTGCGGCGGTACAGGCTGGAGAACGACAGAGCCTGCGCCAATCTTCGCGCCGCGTCCAACCTCGATATTACCAAGGATTTTCGCGCCAGCGCCAATCATCACGCCTTCACGAATTTTCGGATGACGGTCGCCGCCTGCTTTACCGGTCCCGCCAAGCGTGACGGATTGCAGAATAGATACGTCGTTTTCAATTACCGCAGTTTCACCCACGACAATGCCTGTAGCGTGGTCGAGCATAATACCGCGACCAATTTTTGCCGCCGGGTGGATGTCCACCTGGAAGGTAACAGAGACCTGATTTTGCAGGAAGATCGCCAGCGCCTGACGCCCCTGATGCCATAGCCAGTGCCCGATGCGGTAGGCCTGCAGCGCATGGAAGCCTTTCAGGTACAGAAGTGGGGTGGAATATTTATCGACTGCCGGGTCACGCGTGCGCACAGCCTGGATATCGCAGGCCGCCGAGGCAATCATTTCAGGATCGGCCGCATAAGCCTCTTCCACAACTTCGCGAATCGCAATGGCGGGCATGATCGGAGAAGCAAGTTTGTTCGCCAGCATATAGCTCAGCGCACTGCCGAGATTCTCATGCTTGAGCAGCGTCGCGTGGTAAAAACTGGCCAGCATTGGCTCACATTCCGCCAGTGCCCGGGCTTCCGCTTTAATATTTTTCCAGACAATATCCAGTTCTTCACACGGCATTGCGTACTCCAGAAGGTAGCAAAACGACCGACCCGTTCTTCGCGGGTCGGGTCGTTATATTCAACAGTTTCCTTGCAGCTAGTGGCGACTCAGCTCGTCCTTGCGTGCACGACCTAATAACGTCAATGCTGCCTCGCGCGCGTTTTTTCCGCAATACAATACTTGATAAATTTCCTCGGTTATTGGCATTTCGACACCAAAACGGTGCGCCAATTCACGAACTTCTTTTGTATTACGGTAGCCTTCAACTACCTGACCAATCTTGTCCTGCGCGCCCTGCACATCCATACCCTGACCGAGCATCATGCCAAAACGACGGTTACGCGACTGGTTGTCGGTACAGGTCAGCACCAGATCGCCTAAACCTGCCATCCCCATAAAGGTGGCAGGATCAGCGCCCAGCGCCGCACCAAGCCGCGACATTTCGGTAAGCCCACGGGTGATCAATGCTGTTCGTGCGTTTGCACCAAAGCCGATACCGTCAGACATCCCCGCGCCAATCGCAATCACGTTTTTCACCGCGCCACCAAGCTGCACGCCAATGAAATCCGGGTTGCTGTAGACACGGAAGCTTTTGCCACAGTGCAGTAACTGCTGAAGATCATCAGCAAAGGTATCATCCGTTGAGGCCAGGGAGATGGCTGTGGGCATGCCCGCCGCCAGTTCTTTGGCAAATGTAGGACCGGAGATAACGGCCAGCGGAATTTCATCCCCCAGCGCTTCACGCGCGACATCCTGTAACAGGCGTCCCGTCTCTGCTTCCAGTCCTTTTGTCGCCCAAACCAGTCGCGCGTCAGCACGCATCAACGGTTTAATTTTGCGCAGCACTTCACCAAAGACATGGCTCGGCACCACCACCAGAATGTTACGGCTGGCGGCCAGCGCAGTAGCTAAATCACTTTCCAGGCGCAGCGTTTCGGGAAAAGGCACATCAGGGAGGAACGCGACGTTGCAGCGATCGTGCTCAAGGGTCGCAATATGTTTTGGATCGTGGCCCCACAGGACAACCTGGTGGCCGTTTCTTGCCAGGGTAATGGCAAGAGCGGTGCCGTACGAGCCGGCACCAATCACAGTCATTGAAGCATTACTTTGGTTCATCAGGCATCCTGATGTTCTTCAGTACCTTCGCCAGCCTGCTGCTGTAAATAGTTCATGAACAGCGCATCAAAGTTGACCGGCGCAAGGTTCAGTTGCGGGAACGTACCGCGTGAAACCAGGCTAGTGATGCATTCGCGGGCATACGGGAACAGGATGTTCGGGCAGTATGCACCCAGGCAATGCGCCATCTGAGTCCCTTCAATACCACTGATGGAGAAAATACCGCCCTGCTGAACTTCGCACAGGAACGCAGTTTCTTCGCCCAGAGAAGCCGTAACGGTGACACGCAGCACTACTTCATACACATCATCTGCCAGTTGGGTAGATGCGGTATCAAGATCCAGTTTAACCTCTGGCTGCCAATCTTTCTGGAAAACATGCGGTGCATTTGGCGCTTCGAAAGACACATCCTTGGTATAAATACGTTGGATCTGGAAAGCCATTTCAGTGTTATTTTGTTCTGACATGTTTAGAAAACCCTTAGTGTTGTCCTTTAAATACTTCGGTACGCCTTAACGCAGCAGGGGATCCAGTCCACCACGCGCATCCAACGCATACAAGTCGTCACAACCGCCAATGTGCTGTGCATCAATAAAAATCTGCGGAACCGTCGTACGGCCACTGCGCTTGATCATCTCTTCACGCTTCACGGCATCGCCGTCAATCGGAAGTTCCTGGAAACTCACACCCTTACTGTTCAACAGCGCCTTTGCGCGATGGCAAAACGGGCAGGTTGCTTTGGTATAGATCTCAATATTGGCCATGACTTATCTCCAGTGTTCTTTTTACCCTGCGGTATGAAAGAAGACGGGTAAATTACTTGCCGCGAACCAGTGGCAAATTCTCGCCACTCCAGCCCGCTACGCCGTCTTTCAGTACAGATACCTGCTCAAAACCGGCTTTAATCAGCGCAGTTGCGGAATCCTGGCACTGCATGCCTGAGCCATCAACCACAATAACAGGTTTGTTTTTGTGTTTTTCCAGCTCGCCAAAATTATTGGCTTTGATTTCGCTCGGCAGCAGGTTCGTGGAACCTGCGATATGACCTTTGCGGAAGTCGTCGCGCTGACGTAAATCCACAATCACCGCATCTTCTTTATTGATTAGACGTGTCGCTTCGCCGCGTGTAATTACCTTCACTTTTGAGGTCAGGCTCTTAAACGTGGTAAACAATACCGCCGCCAGTAACGCAATCCAGGCGATACTCAAGACAGGGTGGCGGCTAACAAATTGCATAATTTCTTGCATGGGGGGTAACAACTCCCGACTCAGTGATTAAAAAAACCAGGAAAGGAGTATACCTGCGCGTTGGCGCAAATACAGCCAGAGCATGCATTGGATTGCATTTTTGCGGGGCGCTACGGAAAAAAAAACACAAATCGCCCCCCTACCCGAACCGCTCTGGTCGATTATTTGATCTTCTGGGGCTACTTTATCGATTCAGCTGTAGTAAAATTACGCAATTATTTTTTATCTATTAAGTGTGAGGTTGTCGCAATGTCGGTTTCTAAAAAGCCTATGGTACTGGTGATTCTGGATGGCTACGGCTATCGTGAAGACAGCCAGGATAACGCTATTTTTAATGCCAAAACCCCGGTAATGGATGCCCTGTGGGCAAAACGTCCGCATACCCTGATTGATGCGTCTGGCCTGGAAGTCGGCCTGCCCGATCGCCAGATGGGTAACTCTGAAGTGGGTCACGTTAACCTGGGCGCGGGCCGCATCGTGTATCAGGATCTGACCCGTCTGGATGTGGAAATTAAAGAACGTACTTTCTTCGCTAACCCGGTGCTGACCAACGCGGTCGACCAGGCAAAAAATAGCGGCAAAGCGGTACACATCATGGGCCTGCTGTCTGCCGGTGGCGTACACAGCCACGAAGATCACATCATGGCGATGGTTGAACTGGCCGCTGAGCGCGGCGCAGAAAAAATCTATCTGCACGCTTTCCTTGATGGCCGTGATACCCCGCCGCGCAGCGCTGAACATTCACTGCAAAAATTCGAAGAGAAATTTGCCGCGCTGGGCAAAGGTCGCGTAGCGTCCATCATCGGTCGTTACTACGCGATGGACCGCGACAACCGCTGGGATCGCGTTGAGCAGGCTTATGACCTGATGACGCTGGCACAAGGTGAATTCCAGGCCGATACCGCGGTAGCGGGTCTGCAGGCTGCCTATGCTCGCGACGAGAACGACGAATTCGTAAAAGCGACCGTGATCCGCGCTGAAGGCCAGGCTGATGCCGCAATGGAAGATGGCGATACGCTGATTTTCATGAACTTCCGTGCTGACCGTGCGCGTGAAATTACCCGTGCGTTTGTAAACGCTGATTTTGATGGCTTCGCACGTAAAAAAGTCGTTAACCTCAACTTTGTGATGCTGACTGAATACGCTGCCGACATCAAAACCGCGGTGGCTTACCCACCAGCGTCTCTGGCCAACACCCTTGGTGAGTGGATGGCGAAGAATGACAAAACCCAGCTGCGTATTTCTGAAACAGAAAAATACGCGCACGTGACCTTCTTCTTTAACGGCGGTGTAGAAGAACCGTTCAAAGGCGAAGACCGCATCCTGATCAACTCGCCAAAAGTCGCTACCTACGACCTGCAGCCAGAAATGAGCTCTGCAGAACTGACTGAGAAGCTGGTTGCTGCGATTGAGAGCGGTAAATACGATACCATCATCTGTAACTACCCGAACGGCGACATGGTTGGCCATACTGGGGTGATGGAAGCGGCGGTTAAAGCGGTTGAAGCGCTGGATCACTGCGTGGAGCAAGTGACTAAAGCTGTTGAATCCGTTGGCGGCCAACTGCTGATCACCGCAGACCACGGTAACGCTGAGCAGATGCGCGATCCGTCTACTGGTCAGGCGCATACCGCGCATACCAACCTGCCGGTTCCGCTGATTTATGTTGGTGGCAAAAACGTCAAAGCAGTTGAAGGCGGTAAACTTTCTGATATCGCCCCAACTATGCTGACGCTGATGGGTATGGAAATCCCGCAAGAGATGACTGGTAAGCCGCTGTTCATCGTGGAATAATCCCTCCCCATGAGGGGAAAGGCGATTAATACCATCACATGGGCCGTGAAACTACCGAAGTTTTCAGTCAGGCCCTTGTTCTACGCCAGCGCGCTTAGCGCTGGCGTATTGCTGTGCGCCTTTTCCGCCCACGCGGACGAACGCGATCAGCTCAAATCAATTCAGGCCGATATCGCGGCAAAAGAACGCGCGGTACGCCAACAGCAACAACAACGCGCCACCCTCCTTGCTCAGCTTAAAGCTCAGGAACAGGCTATCGCCGTCGCCGCAAGGCAACTGCGCGAAACGCAAAACTCCCTGGCACAGCTGAATGCACAAATCGCCGAGATGAACGCTTCTATTGCGAAGCTGGAAAAGCAGCGGGCAGCGCAAGAGCGCAGTCTGGCAGCCCAATTAGATGCTGCATTTCGCCAGGGTGAACATACTGGTATTCAGTTGATCCTCAGCGGTGAAGAGACTCAGCGCGGACAACGCCTGCAGGCTTATTTCGGCTATCTGAACCAGGCGCGCCAGGAGACTATCGCACAGCTGAAGCAAACCCGCGAAGAGGTCGATTCGCAAAAAGCCGAGCTGGAAGATAAGCAAAGCGAACAGCAGACGCTGCTGTACGAACAGCGTGCTCAGCAGGCAAAACTAGAGCAGGCACGTAATGAACGCCAAAAAACGCTCGCGGGCCTGGAATCATCCATTCAGCAGGGCCAGCAGCAGTTAGGCGAGATGCGAGCCAACGAATCCCGTCTGCGCAACAGTATTGCGCGAGCAGAAGCCGCCGCGAAAGCCCGCGCAGAGCGTGAAGCACGTGAGGCGCAAGCTGTGCGTGATAAGCAGCAGGAAGCATCACGCAAAGGCTCGACCTATAAGCCAACCGAAAGCGAGAAATCACTGATGTCTCGTACCGGCGGGTTGGGCTCACCACGTGGCCAGGCGTTCTGGCCCGTTCGTGGTCCAACACTACATCGCTATGGCGAACAGCTGCAAGGTGAGCTACGTTGGAAAGGGATGGTTATTGGTGCCTCCGAAGGTACCGAAGTCAAAGCCATCGCCGATGGTCGCGTCATTCTGGCAGACTGGTTGCAGGGCTATGGACTGGTCGTCGTGGTTGAACACGGTAAAGGCGATATGAGCCTGTACGGTTACAACCAAAGCGCATTGGTCAGCGTGGGTACGCAGGTTCGCGCCGGGCAGCCTATTGCACTTGTGGGTAGCAGCGGTGGTCAGGGCAGGCCAGCACTCTATTTCGAAATTCGTCGCCAGGGTCAGGCGGTCAATCCACAGCCGTGGTTGGGAAGATAAGTTTTGCCTCAGTTTCGTCGTACTTTGCTCTCACTCGCCAGCCTGCTGGCACTCGCAACACCTGTTTTCGCCGGCAAACTTGCTATCGTCATTGATGATTTCGGTTATCGTCCGCAAACGGAAAACCAGGTGCTGGCAATGCCTTCCACTGTCTCCGTTGCCGTTCTGCCAAACGCGCCACATGCGCGTGAAATGGCGACTAAAGCGCATAACAGTGGACATGAAGTGTTGATCCATCTGCCGATGGCTCCACTGAGCAAGCAACCGCTGGAGAAAGACACGTTACGCCCGGAGATGAGCAGCGAAGAAATTGAACGGATTATTCGCGACGCGGTAAGCAAAGTGCCGTATGCAGTGGGACTGAACAACCACATGGGGAGTGCGATGACGTCCAGCCTGTTCGGCATGCAGAAAGTGATGCAAGCTCTGGAACGCTACGACCTCTACTTCCTCGACAGTATGACCATCGGCAACAGCCAGGCCATGCGCGCAGCGGCAGGAACCGGGGTGAAGGTCATCAAACGTAAAGTCTTCCTCGACGATACACAAAACGAAGCGGATATTCGCCGTCAGTTTAATCGTGCAGTCGATCTTGCTCGCCGTAACGGGTCAGCGATTGCCATCGGGCACCCTCACCCTTCTACGGTACGCGTATTGCAGCAGATGCTGTATAGCCTGCCAGCCGATATTACGCTGGTTCGTCCGAGCAGTCTGCTCAATGAGCCGCAAGTCGATACCTCCAGGCCTAATCTCACTCCACCGAGAAACGGTACACCAGATGCGCCTCGTAATCCTTTCCGTGGGGTGAAACTGTGCAAACCGAAGCAACCTCTGGAGCCGGTTTACGCCAACCGATTCTTTAGCGTGCTAGAGGAAAGCATCACACAAAGCACACTCGTGCAGTATATGAGGCTGCAGTGGCAAGGCTGGGGGAACACATCTTCACCCAGCACCATGAATGCTAACGTAGATTAAGCGCTTTTCGGGCAATACGCGAAGGCGTTGATGTTTTATCACGCCATTTCCATAGACGGAATGACCATAGCAGTGCCTGGTACAATACTTTGGCGCTGCGTACGTTAGTTATCATGCGCTTATACATACCAGAGACAAAAATCTCTGCGATCATACGCTGACGAATATGCACATCCTGTTCTTTACGGACTGCATGGCATACGCGTAATGCTTCATAGGTAACTTGCTGATGAAATTCCGGATAAATAGTAATCCGATCGGCATATTCACGATTCAGCCTATCCAATAACCGCGTAATTTTAATATAGTGCCGCTGGTAGTTGAGATTTTTTAAACCTTGTCGTTTAAGGCGACTGACTGATTGATCATGTAAGAAGTATTTATATAAAGATTGTTCGGTATATCGCACGCGTACAGCATTAAACATAAACTCCGTCGTCCAGACAATATCCTGGTGATGTAACCCCGGAATAAATGCTATTTTATTTTTCTCAATAACATCCCGGCGATAAATTCCCATCCAGACCACATGTGTCCAGCGGCGTGAAGCCAACGCCATACGTAACCAGTCAGGGCCGGTCAACACTCCCGTAGACCGAAGACGATCCGTCGGTATTGATTGCCAGGTGTGTCCCGTTTCGAGAATGCACCAGTCGGAATTACACTGTGCTAAATCCAGATCATCCTGAATTGCCATGGTCATCAGGGTTTCGTACATATTGGGATAAACCAGGTCATCAGCATCGACAAATGCAACATATTCCCCTTTGGCCGCTTCCAGGCCGCGGTTACGCGCTACGGATGCCCCTGCGTTAGCCTGATGCAACAACCGTACATGGGGATAGTTATCCGCATAATGTTTCGCAATATCAACAGAGTTATCCGTTGAACCATCATTCACAATGATGATCTCTAGCGCAGTCCATGTCTGTGCGATCAACGATTCCATGCAATCCCGAAAACTATCACCCACGTTATACAACGGAATAATAACACTCAACATACTTGTGCGGTTTCTCATCAGCTAACCCAGGTTTGTCATTACGCTGATGACTTTTACTACAGTTTCATTAAGGAATTATTAAGGTTAGAACGTATTTATGGGCAGAAACGCTGCAGCGAAAGCGTCCGATTTGAGAAAGATACCCTGCCACGCCTGCGTTTAGCAGGTTGATGATAGCTCAGATCGTCTACATATCGGGGTGCACAACCTGTATACTCTATCCCTATGAATTAACGTACTCTATAGGCTGATATTGAGGGAAAAGATGGCCATCAGTAAGACACACGAAAAAGGTTATACGGTCTATTGCAAAGAGACCAGAAAAGACCTTAAGTCACTGATGAATAAATACATCAAAAAAGAAATCAGTGGCAAACCGCTGAGCAGTGGTAACGCATTGCGCAGCGTGGAGTTGGTCGAGTACAACTCACAAAAATTTATCATCAAAAATGACCGTGAAGTTGATCCTCGATTTGAGAAAAAATTACAGAACTTTACCTCCGGCCCTTTCTATTCCCGGCTGATCAGGAAGCTGGACAGGCTCCCGCCGGAAATGCGCATCTGTACTGCCGATCTCTATTATGCTGCTGAGAAAACACGTTTTCGCCAGTGCCATGATGTTTATACTATTCATGAATATATTGAAGGGGTTCCTTTAAGGGAAATTAACCAGCAGAATGCTGACGAGGTAAAGCAATGCGTGCTGCGTCTTCACAAGGCAGGACTGGCATCAAATGATATTCACCCAGGGAATTTCATTCGCACGCCAACGGGTGAGTTAAGGATTATTGACCTGTCCTGTAAGGGAAATATGAAGGTTTGTCAGGCTAATGACATTCTGGCATTACAACGAAAATATAATATTAACGTTAAAGGCAGAGGGTTAATTTATAAACTCATCCTGCTTAAAGAAAATATAAGATCGTTATCCAGAAAGATCCGCGGAAAATAAAATCTATGGTTTATACGGCCAGATAGCGATATCTGGCCGTAATTAACATTGAATGCACGCTGCGCACTCAATCCCAGCTCAGAATCACTTTCCCGGACTGGCCTGAACGCATGGCATCAAAGCCCTGCTGGAACTCATCAATCGAGAATCGATGGGTGATGATCGGCGACAGATCAAGACCGGACTGGATCAGTGCCGCCATCTTGTACCAGGTTTCAAACATTTCGCGACCATAGATACCTTTAATAAACAGACCTTTAAAGATAACTTTCGTCCAGTCTATCGACATGTCTGAGGGCGGGATCCCCAGCATGGCAATACGGCCACCGTGGTTCATGGTGTCCAGCATGGTGCGGAACGCTGGCGGTGCCCCAGACATTTCCAGACCCACATCGAACCCTTCGGTCATCCCCAGTTCGGCCATCACGTCGGTCAAGTTCTCTTTCGAGACGTTGACTGCGCGGGTAATGCCCATTTTACGCGCCAGCTCCAGACGGTACTCATTAACATCGGTAATCACTACGTGGCGTGCACCAACGTGCTTCGCTACCGCGGCAGCCATAATACCAATCGGACCCGCACCGGAAACCAGCACATCTTCGCCAACCAAATCAAATGACAGCGCCGTGTGTACCGCGTTACCGAATGGATCGAATATGGAAGCTAAATCATCGGAGATATTGTCCGGGATTTTAAAGGCGTTAAACGCCGGGATCACCAGGTATTGAGCAAAACAGCCTGGACGGTTTACGCCGACACCGGTCGTATTGCGGCACAGGTGAGTACGGCCACCGCGGCAGTTACGGCAATGTCCGCAAGTAATATGGCCTTCACCAGAAACGCGATCGCCGATTTTGAAGCCTTTAACTTCCTGGCCGATGCCAACAACTTCACCGACATATTCATGCCCTACAACCATTGGAACCGGGATGGTTTTTTGCGACCACTCATCCCAGTTATAAATGTGAACGTCAGTCCCGCAGATGGCTGTTTTACGGATTTTAATCAGCAAATCGTTATGGCCGACTTCCGGTTCAGGAACGTCGGTCATCCAAATGCCTTCTTCCGCTTTCAGTTTGGATAACGCTTTCATTTCACATCCTCAGGCAATTACGCCCAGTTGTTTACCAATGCGTGTGAACGCGTCGACAGCACGCGTAATCTGCTCAGGGGTATGTGCCGCAGACATCTGGGTACGAATACGCGCCTGGCCTTTTGGAACCACTGGATAAAAGAATCCAGTAACGTAAATCCCCTCTTTTTGCAGTTCGCGGGCAAACGCCTGTGCAACAACCGCATCACCCAGCATTACCGGAATAATCGCGTGATCGGCCCCTGCCAGCGTGAAGCCTGCTGCGGACATTTGCTCACGGAATTGACGCGCATTCGCCCACAGACGATCGCGCAGGTCACTACCCGCCTCAACCATCTCCAGCACCTTAATGGAAGCAGCAACAATTGCCGGAGCCAGTGAGTTAGAGAACAGATACGGACGAGAACGTTGACGCAGCCACTCAACAACTTCTTTACGTGCCGCAGTGTAACCACCCGATGCGCCACCGAGTGCTTTGCCCAGCGTGCCGGTGATGATGTCCACACGACCCATCACGTCGCAATACTCATGAGAGCCACGGCCGTTCTCACCCACAAAGCCTACCGCGTGGGAATCATCTACCATCACCAGCGCATCATATTTGTCT
The DNA here is from genome assembly GCF_028069825.1 of Citrobacter sp. Igbk 14. Classification (NCBI taxonomy): domain Bacteria; kingdom Pseudomonadati; phylum Pseudomonadota; class Gammaproteobacteria; order Enterobacterales; family Enterobacteriaceae; genus Citrobacter; species Citrobacter sp. Igbk 14. The sequence goes on along the minus strand of NZ_JANEWM010000004.1, from coordinate 6,286 downwards.
GCCAGATCGCATACGCCTTTCAGGTTAGCGATAACGCCATCCATAGAGAACACACCATCGGTGGCGATCAATACGTGGCGGGCACCTGCTTCACGCGCTTCTTTCAGGCGCGCTTCCAGTTCCTGCATATCGTTGTTGGCATAGCGGAAACGCTTCGCTTTGCACAGGCGCACACCATCGATAATAGAGGCGTGGTTCAGGGCATCAGAGATAATGGCATCTTCTGCTCCCAGCAGCGTTTCGAACAGGCCGCCGTTGGCGTCAAAGCAGGAAGAGTAAAGAATGGCATCTTCCATACCCAGGAACGCAGCCAGTTTTTGCTCCAGGTGCTTATGGGTGTCCTGAGTGCCACAAATAAAGCGCACCGAGGCCATACCAAATCCGTGAGAATCCATACCCGCTTTTGCCGCTGCAATCAGTTCCGGGTGGTTAGCCAGCCCTAAGTAGTTGTTCGCACAAAAGTTAATAACATGGCTTCCGTCAGCCACGGTGATATCAGCCTGCTGAGCAGACGTAATAATGCGCTCTTCTTTAAACAACCCTTCCGCGCGTGCGGTTTCCAGATCGTTCGTTAACTGCTTATAAAAATTCCCACGCATTGCAATTCTCCAGACTGGGCAAATTTCAGCACATATTACCCAATGCTATTGGTTTGTACGAGATGACTCATCATGACTTGTCTAAAATGCAGCATAAATCACGTGTACCCACATAACCTTTCAGGAATGGCAGACCTGGCATCACAACCAGGCTTACGTTGTCGCGTCATCAATGACCTGAGACGCTGATGACGGTGCCAGAGTAAATCCTGCCATAGCAAAGGCCTTATTAACCTTAATGATATAGTTGTCTTCGTAGAATTCCTCAATCGCCTGCTGAATCTGCTCGCCGGCAGGTAACACTTTTCCATCAACGATTTCCTGCAGCAAGGAAACAAATTTTTCTGGTTCATCAGTCGGGTATAAATTACCGTTTATCCCTTCTTTGATAATGTCTGCAGGCCCCGTTTCACAATCAGAGCTAATGGCATAAACACCGTGAGCGCTGGCTTCAACCAGAACCATAACGAAACCTTCAAAATGGGAAGTTAGCAGCAGGCAGGTGATATTTTTCAGCGTATTTTGAATATATTCCCACGGTGATTTCTGCCAACCATGCCAGTGAATTTTTTCGCTAATCCCCAACGTTTCAGCTAATGCCGTTAAGGTATCAACATCCGGGCCGGTGCCGACAATATCTAAGGACCACTTCCCTTTTAGTTTAGCCAACCCGTTGAAAAGACTACGTACATTTTTCTGTCCATCTGCTACAACCCTGCCTACATACACAAACCGGGCATGCTTCTCTGGGGTAGGGATACGGATATCGCATCGCGCAACGGGATTGTAAATCGTTGCAATAGTGCTTTTTTCTATTCCCATCTCAATGAGTTGCTGAGTTATCCCAGAGCTAATTGAAAGATGATAGTCAGCTTTACTAATGTACTTGATTTTTTTCTTGTAATTATTTTTGTAGAAGTTAAAAATAGAGAAGTGAAACCATGAAAATATTTTAACCTGCTTGCTTGTATATTTTCTTGCAACGTGACTGATATAACATGAAAGCGTATCCAGGGATATAATTACATCAGGACTTTCCTGATGTATAATTTTTCGCAAACCATAAGCAAAACTTAGTCTTCTTAATTTAGTTATTTTTATATTAGAAGAAAGATGACAATAGCGCTGCCCCGTAAGCCAGCCAATATTGACATTGCTATTATTATTTTTCTTAAAGAAAACAAAAGAGACATCAATATCAGGGTCTTGCATCCGCAGCAGCTTCACCAGATTAATACATACCGTCTCCATACCGCCGAGGCCACTGGTTTCATAACCTGTAATAACTATCTTCTTAAGTTGCATATATTATTTTCATTCCAATGACTATTGTCAGCCCCAACACCGTGCTCTGCCTTGCTTATTCATTCGTTGATGGCTCCGAAAAAGCCGGCACCGCGCGCCTGAACACCCATTCACAACGGGAATCATACACCACTCTGCCTAGACCATTTCAATCAAGAATATAAACAGCGAAAGCAATACCCAACACAAATGCCGCACGCCACATGACGCGACGTACTGCTGAAGCCGACGCCATGTAGTGATATGATTAGAAGTATTCGTGTCTGAGATTGTCTCTGACTCCATAATTCGAAGGTTACATTTATGATCATCGTTACCGGCGGCGCGGGCTTTATCGGCAGCAACATCGTTAAGTCCCTGAATGACAAAGGCATCACCGATATTCTGGTGGTGGACAACCTAAAAGACGGCACCAAGTTTGTGAATCTGGTGGATCTGAATATTGCTGACTATATGGATAAGGAAGACTTCCTGATCCAGATTATGGCTGGAGAAGATTTCGGCGATATCGAAGCAATTTTCCACGAAGGCGCATGCTCTTCCACTACCGAGTGGGATGGCAAGTATATGATGGACAACAACTATCAGTACTCCAAAGAGCTGCTGCACTACTGTCTGGAGCGTGAAATTCCGTTCCTGTATGCCTCTTCTGCAGCAACGTACGGCGGTCGTACCTCTGACTTTATCGAATCTCGTGAATATGAGAAGCCGCTGAACGTCTATGGCTACTCAAAATTCCTGTTCGACGAATATGTACGCCAGATCCTGCCAGAAGCAAATTCTCAAATCGTTGGCTTCCGTTATTTCAACGTCTACGGGCCACGTGAAGGTCACAAAGGCAGCATGGCGAGCGTAGCTTTCCATCTCAATACTCAGCTCAACAACGGCGAAACACCCAAGCTGTTTGAAGGCAGTGAAAACTTCAAACGTGATTTCGTCTATGTCGGCGATGTTGCAGCAGTAAACCTGTGGTTCCTGGAAAACGGCGTTTCCGGCATCTTTAACCTCGGTACTGGTCGCGCAGAGTCTTTCCAGGCCGTCGCGGATGCCACGCTGGCATACCACAAAAAAGGCAGCATTGAGTACATTCCGTTCCCGGAAAAACTGAAAGGACGCTATCAGGCATTTACTCAGGCGGATCTGACTAACCTGCGCGCTGCGGGCTATGACAAACCGTTCAAGACCGTTGCCGAAGGCGTGACGGAATATATGGCCTGGCTGAACCGCGACAACGCTACAAATTCACAAAATCATTCGAGCGGTATCAAGGCGGCAACTAAGTGAATCTCCGGGAGCTTACAAGAGTAAGTGACCGGAGTGAACGCAGGCAGCCAACGCAGAGACAGCTTGAAGGATGAAGTGAATGAAGATTTTGGTGGTAGGCCCGTCATGGGTGGGCGACATGATGATGTCGCAAAGTCTCTATCGCACGCTCAAGGCGCGCTATCCCCAGGCAATAATCGACGTGATGGCACCTGCATGGTGCCGTCCGTTATTATCGCGCATGCCTGAAGTCAACGATGCTATCGCCATGCCGCTTGGACACGGCGCACTGGAGATTGGCGAGCGCCGCAAACTGGGCCACAGTTTGCGTGATAAACGCTACGATCGCGCGTACGTCCTGCCGAACTCATTTAAATCCGCACTGGTACCCTTCTTCGCGGGTATTCCTCATCGTACCGGCTGGCGTGGCGAGATGCGCTATGGTCTGCTGAACGATGCACGTGTACTGGATAAGGAAGCCTGGCCGCTGATGGTCGAGCGCTATGTCGCGTTAGCGTACGATAAAGGCGTGATGCTCACAGCCAAAGATTTACCACAGCCGCTGCTGTGGCCACAATTGCAGGTCAGTGAAGGCGAAAAGTCACTTACCTGTAGCCAATTTTCCCTCTCGGCTGAACGTCCAGTCATCGGCTTCTGCCCTGGCGCAGAATTTGGTCCAGCGAAACGTTGGCCACATTACCACTATGCTGAACTGGCAAAGCAGTTGATCGACGAAGGTCATCAGATTGTCCTGTTTGGCTCGGCTAAGGATCATGAAGCTGGCAATGAGATTCTGGCTGCGCTGAGCGTTGAACAGCAGGCATGGTGTCGGAACCTGGCTGGTGAAACGCAACTGGAGCAGGCCGTTATTCTTCTCGCCGCCTGCAAAGCCGTGGTCACCAATGACTCCGGTTTGATGCACGTGGCTGCCGCACTAAATCGTCCGCTGGTCGCTCTGTATGGCCCCAGCAGCCCGGATTTCACTCCACCACTCTCCCACAAAGCTCGCGTGATTCGCCTGATTACGGGGTATCACAAGGTACGTAAGGGGGATGCTGCACAAGGGTATCACCAGAGCCTGATTGACATCACGCCTCAGCGCGTACTGGAAGAACTGAATGACCTGTTGTTACAAGAGGAAATCTGACGGATGCGGGTTCTGATCGTTAAAACATCGTCAATGGGCGATGTGCTGCATACGTTGCCCGCATTAACAGATGCGCAGCAGGCCATTGCGGATATTCAGTTTGATTGGGTCGTGGAAGAAGGGTTTGCTCAAATCCCCTCCTGGCATCCGGCCGTTAACCGTGTGATATCGGTGGCTATTCGCCGCTGGCGTAAAGCCTGGTTTTCCGCCCCCATTAAAGCAGAGCGCAAAGCCTTTCGCGATGCGGTGCGTTTACAGAACTATGACGTGGTTATCGATGCGCAGGGGCTGGTAAAAAGCGCCGCGCTGGTCACACGTCTGGCGCATGGCATTAAGCATGGTATGGACTGGAGTACCGCGCGCGAACCGCTGGCGAGTCTGTTTTATAACCGTAAGCATCATATCGCCAAACAACAGCATGCTGTTGAACGTACTCGTGAGCTGTTCGCGAAAAGTCTGGGATATGCCAAACCCCAGTCGCAGGGTGATTACGCGATTGCGCAGCATTTTCTGAGCGAACGCGATGCCGATGCAGGGCAGTATGCCGTCTTCCTGCACGCCACCACTCGTGATGACAAGCACTGGCCGGAAGCGAAGTGGCGGGAGCTCATTGGCTTATTAAATCACTCAGAAATACGTATTAAGCTCCCCTGGGGGGCTCCGCATGAAGAAGCGCGAGCCAGACGACTGGCAGAAGGATTTGATTACGTAGATGTTTTACCGCGAATGAGCCTTGGGGATGTCGCCCGGATATTAGCCGGCGCTAAGTTTGTGGTATCCGTTGACACCGGATTAAGCCACTTGACCGCCGCACTGGATCGGCCGAATGTTACGCTATATGGCCCTACGGACCCGGGGTTGATTGGGGGATACGGGAAGAATCAGGTCACATGTCGTGCCCCGGAAGGAAAGCTTGCTTTGCTTGAACCCACTCAGGTTTATTCTCACATAGCGCTGCTGTAATTATTCAGGTATCGGAGATATGTTAAATTCGTTCTTATACAATCGCTTTGCTATTTAACATATCTGCGGCTGACTAAAACTATGCTCTATATCGTATTTCATCCACGATTAAGCATTGCTGCATTCATCTACTTCCACCAACATAACCCAAGAATAATTCGTCGGGCATGCCAATATGAAGAGGAAATTTTACGTCTGAAAAGTGATTTCTGCTTTTTCTTGTGACTCTTTATCTCTTTACGCTCTTTCTCTAACCAGCTCCCGGACAACTCTTCAGGGTGATGGACAAAGTTTGCCAGGTATATATCAGAAAAATAGCCCTGGCGCATCAGATATGCCCATTCATCTATAATGAAAAAGTTATTTTCAAAACGGGAAACAAGTTTTTGAGCTGTTACAGAATTCATTAAATAACCGCAGGCTCGCAAAACATATCCATGACCAAATATGACTTTGCCGAAGGTCTGGCCACCAATTTTCTTGAGTTTAAGCAAATTTAAGACAACTTTATTCTTATACCTTAAACCATCCTGCCCACCAAGTAGATATAACGCGTCTTTATTGAGAACACTTTCATCGACAGTCGATATAAATTCCTTAAAATTCTGATCGATAATTGCGTCATCTTCAAGAATACAAACCCAATCTTGTCCACTCTGCCCAAACTGTTTAAAAGCCTTCATATGGCTTAGTGAGCAACCCAGTTCACCATCAGTAGGCGTGTGGTTTTCCCTGTGCTGAAAGTCAGTTAACGGTATCTTGCGCTTTTCTTCGGCAGACAAATTTTTCCCATAGATAGCATCAACGAACGAATACTCGATATTTAATTCATTCATTATATCTGATACGCGTTTTCTTCGGGCATCGTCAAAAGGAAGCGAAATGACCAGCACGTGCATGAGTTCAAACCCTCTAATATAATTAAGCCAGCACAGTCATCGTGAAATAAAGATTAACAATTACTGGCCAGCTAAATAAACTTAATTAACTATTCTATGTAGCTATACAA
>NZ_JANEWM010000039.1:0-39711 GCF_028069825.1 Citrobacter sp. Igbk 14 | reverse complement strand
TTACAGCAAATAAGAACAACATTTAAATATATTACGTGAATATATTTAAATGTTGCACGCCGCGTAAATTAGCCTATCTTATTGCAAGCATATATTAGAAATGTCACTTTTTATTCATTCAGTATGGACTTGCTATGTCTGTTTACAAAATCCCACTGAGTCAGAGCGTTCTGGAAGCTGCTCAGGAACGCATCACCTGGACTTTGGAAACACTGCCTCGCGTGTGCGTTTCATTGTCCGGAGGAAAAGACTCCGGACTCATGATGCATCTCACCGCCACTCTTGCGCGCCAGTTACATAAAAAAATCAGCGTATTGTTTATTGACTGGGAAGCGCAATTCTCTTGCACTATCGACTATGTTGAAGCGCTACGAGAACGCTATTCTGACGTTATTGAACGCTTTTATTGGGTAGCAATACCGCTCACCACACAAAATTCTCTCTCACAATTTCAACCGGAATGGCAGTGCTGGGAACCCAATACACAATGGGTGCGACAACCACCAGCCGATGCGATTACCGATCCCAGTTTCTTTCATTTCTATCAACCCGGCATGACCTTTGAACAATTCGTTCGTGAGTTCGCTGACTGGTTTTCTGAAAAACGCCCTGCGGCAATGATGGTGGGTATCCGTGCCGACGAGTCATATAACCGTTTTGTCGCCATTGCCCATTCACGTAAGCAGCGTTTTGCCGATGACAAACCGTGGACTACCGCCGCGCCAGGAGGGCATACATGGTATATCTATCCAATGTATGACTGGAAAACAGCCGATATCTGGACATGGTTTGCAAAAACAAAAATGTCATGCAACCCCTTGTATAACCTGATGTACCAGGCCGGAGTTCCAACACGATATATGCGTATTTGCGAACCCTTTGGCCCGGAACAACGCCAAGGGCTGTGGCTGTATCATGTTATTGAGCCACAGCGATGGGCAGCCATGTGTGCCCGGGTTAGCGGTGTTAAAAGCGGCGGGATTTACGCCGGTCATGACAATCATTTTTACGGCCACCGTAAAATATTAAAACCAGAGCATTTAAGCTGGCAAACGTATGCCATGCTGCTATTAGACAGCATGCCGGAACAGACCGCAGAACACTACCGCAACAAAATCGCCGTCTATATACAGTGGTACAAGAAAAAGGGGATCGATGAGATTCCTCAATCCCAAGAAAGCGATATTGGTTCTAAAGACATCCCCTCATGGAGACGGATCTGCAAAGTACTGCTGAATAATGACTACTGGTGTCGGGCACTCTCATTCAGTCCCACAAAAATGAAAAACTATCAGCGTTATAACGAACGTATGAAAACCAAACGCCAGGAATGGGGGATCTTATGCAACGACGACTAACTCAGGAACTCACCGGTTTTCTTTCTGGTCTTTCAGAAGAAGAACGAATCGAAGCAATCAATGAATTCAGGATGGCAATCCATAGTGTCAGTCCTTTCCGTGAAGAACCGGTAGACTGTGTTCTGTGGATCAAAAATAACGCAATTTCACCAAATGATTACAACCCAAATAACGTTGCGCCGCCGGAGAAAAAGTTATTGCTGAAATCCATTGAAGCCGATGGCTTCACACAGCCGATCGTTGTGGTTCAATCAGCCCAGGAAGAATATGAAATCGTCGATGGATTCCATCGACATGAAATCGGCAAAAACAAATCATCGCTAAAATCACGCCTGAAAGGCTATCTGCCCGTTACCTGCCTACAACGCGGGCGTCATGAGCGCATGGCGGCGACAATCCGCCACAATCGAGCCCGTGGGCGGCATCAAATCCATGCCATGTCAGAAATCGTTCGTGAATTATCACAATTAGGCTGGAGCGAAGAGAAAATCGGTAAAGAGCTGGGAATGGATAGCGACGAAGTCTTACGTCTGAAGCAAATCAACGGCCTGCAAGAGTTATTTGCCGACCGTCGATTCTCCAAAGCCTGGACGGTGAAGTAGCGCAATCACGCCGCTAAAGCGCAACCAGCCGTTCTGCCGCTGCCAGCAGCGTCGATTCTTGCTTCGCAAAACACAGGCGAATCAGCTTATGGGGGAAAGGATCGGCGCAGAAGACGGACAGCGGAATCGCCGCCACGCCGACCTCCTTTGTCAGCCATTGGCAAAATTCCACATCATTGAGATCAGAAACAGCACTGTAATCAATCAGCAAAAAGTACGTCCCTTCGCAGGGCAGTATTTCCAGCCGACTGTCACGCAGTGCATTCACCAGCACATCACGTTTTCTCTGATAAAACGCGGGCAGCTCACGGTAGTGCGTCGGATCTTCGCGCAGCATATCCGCCAGCGCCAGTTGTGCCGGCGTGTTGACCGAGAAGGTTAAATACTGATGGACCTTACGTAACTCCGCGCTGATAGCCGGTGGCGCAACACAGTACCCCACTTTCCAGCCCGTCATATGATAGGTTTTGCCAAATGATGAAACGGCAACTGCGCGCTCCCTTAGTTGCGGATGCGCCAGCACGCTGGCATGCCCATGCGTGGCAAAACAGATATGCTCGTAGACTTCGTCACTGACGACATAAACCTCATGCCCGTTAATGGCCTGCCATAACGCCTCAAAATCCGCCTTCTGCCATACCGTAGCCGAAGGGTTATGCGGCGTATTTAGGATCACCAACCGCGTGCGGTCACTGATTAGCGCAGCAAATTCCTGCCAGTCGACGCGAAAAGACGGCGGTTGCAGCGCGATGCGTTTAACCACGCCACCGGATAATGCGATCGCAGGCGCATAGCTGTCGTAGCTCGGGTCAAAACATATCACCTCATCGCCAGGCCGTACCAGCGCCGTAATGGCGGCATACAGCGCTTCTGTCGCCCCTGCCGTTACCGTCACGTCACTGTTTGCATCCGGTTTGTAGCCATACAACTCGGCGGTTTTATCGGCAATGGCGTCGCGCAGCGGTTGCACACCCGTCATCGGCGCATACTGGTTTGCGCCATGCGCGACGTGATACGCCAGACGTTCTTGTAAAAAGAGTGGACCATCAAAATCAGGAAATCCCTGCGAGAGGTTAATCGCCTGGTGCTGCTGCGCCAGCGCGCTCATTTGCGTGAAAATAGTGGTGCCCAGATTAGGCAGTTTGCTTTGCGGAATCAGCGGGTTATTACTCATTATTGTTATCCCAGCGTGTAATGTTGTGGTTGAAGCCACTATAGCACGATGCTAGTATTTGGCAATCAAGACGTCCAGGCGTCTATATAAAAATAACCTGCCTGGACAGGACAGTCAAAAGGACAACACAACATGAGTAATACCGAGATTCGCGTCGTCACCGGCCCGGCCAACTATTTTTCCCATCCCGGCAGCCTGTCGAGACTCAACGATTTTTTCACCAGGGATCAACTCTCACGCGCCGTCTGGGTATATGGTGAGCGCGCTATCGCTGCAGCCCGGTCTTATCTGCCAGAGGCCTTTCATCTTGCCGAGGCTAAACGTCTGCTGTTTACGGGTCATTGCAGCGAAACCGATGTTGCTCAACTGGCAACAGAGTCAGGAGACGACCGTAGCGTGGTGATTGGCGTGGGCGGCGGGACATTGCTCGACACCGCCAAAGCACTGGCGCGCCGCCTTGGTTTGCCCTTTGTGGCAATCCCAACCATTGCCGCCACCTGTGCTGCCTGGACGCCGCTCTCCGTGTGGTACAACGATGCTGGTCAGGCACTGCATTTCGAAATTTTCGATGATGCCAATTTTTTGGTGTTGGTAGAGCCGGAGATCGTGCTTAATGCACCAGACGCGTATTTGCTGGCCGGTATCGGGGACACGTTGGCGAAATGGTACGAAGCGGTTGTGCTCGCCCCACAGCCTGAAACCTTGCCGCTGACCGTACGTCTGGGCATCAACGGCGCACTGGCGATCCGCGACGTTCTCCTTCAGAGCAGCGAACAGGCGCTGGCAGATAAACAGCGTGGTGAACTGACCCGTGCATTTTGCAACGTGGTTGATGCAATCATTGCTGGCGGTGGTATGGTCGGCGGTCTGGGCGAGCGCTATACCCGCGTAGCAGCGGCACACTCAGTGCATAATGGCCTGACCGTCCTGCCGCAAACGGAGAAGTTTTTACACGGCACCAAAGTGGCGTACGGCATACTGGTACAGAGCGCGCTGTTGGGACAAGATGATGTGCTAACGCAATTAATTACCGCTTATCAGCGCTTCAATTTGCCAACCCGGTTGGCTCAACTGGAAGTGGACATCAATAACCGCGCCGAAATCGATAAGGTGATCGCGCACACTCTGCGCCCGGTGGAGTCCATTCATGCGCTGCCGGTGAAGCTAACACCGGAAACACTGCGTGCGGCATTTGAGAAGGTAGAGACGTTTACGGTGTGACTATGGTGCAGGTTGCCTGATGGCGGCTTCGCCTTATCAGGCCTACGGCCAATGCAATGTTGTAAGCCGGATAAGCGTTAGCGCCATCCGGCAAAAATTCAACAGCACTTCGCGCCGCCTTTCCCCCCATAGCGCGCATCCTGGCGCTCGCGGAAAAATTCTTCATAAGTCATCGGTACCTGGTCCGGGTGCGTAACACGCATATGCTCAACATAGTTGTCATAATCCGGCACACCAATCATCAATCGGGCAGTTTGCCCTAAATACTTCCCAGCTTTAGCGAGTGTTTCAAACATAGTGAGTCCCTGTCGTACAAACGCCCTCCCCATTAAGGAGAGGGCTTTTCGTTAAGAGAATATTAGTGCGCGCCTTTCGCCTGCGCCACAATCTCTTCAACATTCTCGGGCATCGGTTCGTACGGTGTTTCTTTCGACGTTGGTTTGTCCTCTTTCAACGCGGCTAACGCAGTTTTAATGGAGAACAGACCCAGTACCACCACGACCACCATGAAGAAGATGGTCAAGCCAGCATCAAGACGGTTGTTAAATACCAGTTGCGTCAGCTGCGACTGAGTGTACTGTGCCGGAATGTTACCGCTGTCGATCATCGCCTGGAACTTGTTAGCGATAGCCAGGAAGCCGATTTTCGCGTCCGGGCTAAACGCTTTCTGCCAGCCCGCAGTCAGCGTACAAATCAGCAGCCAGGCGGTTGGCACCAGCGCCACCCACGCGTAGCGCTGACGTTTCATCTTGAACAGTACGACCGCACACAGCATCAACGCCATACCTGCCAGCATCTGGTTCGCGATACCGAACAGCGGCCACAAGGTGTTGATACCGCCTAACGGATCGACCACGCCCTGGTGCAGGAAGTAACCCCAGGCCAGTACGCACAACGCGGTTGCCAGCAGGTTCGCCGGTAGCGAGTCGGTCCGTTTCAGCCCCGGTGAGACGACGCCCAGCAAATCCTGCAGCATAAAGCGCGCGGCACGGGTACCCGCATCAACCGCCGTCAGGATGAACAGGGCTTCAAACAGAATGGCGAAGTGATACCAGAACGCCACATCCATCATGCCGCCCAGCGCACCGTGCAGAATGTAAGCCATCCCAACGGCCAGCGTCGGCGCTCCGCCTGCGCGGGAAATAATGGATTGCTCACCCACTTCATTGGCAATTTGGTGCAAGGTGTCCGGGGTAATCGCAAAGCCCCAACTGCTCACGACCTGCGCCGCAGAAGCGACCACATCCACCGTACCCGCAGGGGCCAGCACTGCCATCGGGCTGTTCATCGCAAAATACACGCCCGGATCGATGATACATGCGGAGACCAGCGCCATAATGGCGACAAAGGACTCCATCAGCATCCCGCCGTAGCCAATAAAACAGGCCTGTCCTTCATTCGCCAACATCTTCGGTGTGGTACCGGATGAGATCAGCGCGTGGAAACCAGAGACTGCACCACAGGCAATGGTAATAAACAGGAATGGGAACAGGTTACCCGTCCATACCGGACCGGTACCGTCAACGAATTTGGTCAACGCAGGCATCGTCAGCGTTGGACGCATGATCAGAATACCCACCGCCAGACCCACAATGGTACCAATCTTCAGGAAGGTCGAGAGGTAATCTCGCGGTGCCAGCAGCAGCCATACCGGCAACACGGCAGCCACGAAACCGTAGCCCACCAGCATCCACGTCAGCTGTACACCAGTAAAGTCAAAATACGGTGCCCAGGTAGGGCTTTCCGCAACCCAGCCGCCGGAAATAATGGCAAAAACAAGGAATACCAGACCGATGACTGACACTTCGCCAATACGCCCCGGACGCAAATAGCGCAGGTAAATCCCCATAAAAATCGCCAGCGGGATGGTGAATGCGACGGTATAGGTTCCCCACGGGCTGTGCGTTAGCGCTTTCACGACGATCATTGCCAACACGGCAAGGATAATCACCATGATCATAAAACAGGCCACCAGCGCAATCACGCCGGCTGTAGGGCCCATCTCTTCTTTCACCAGTTCGCCAAGGGAACGACCATCGCGACGGGTAGAAACAAACAGCACCATAAAGTCCTGTACTGCCCCCGCCAGCACTACCCCGGCGAGCAGCCAGATCATCCCGGGCAGATAACCCATTTGTGCCGCCAGTACCGGTCCGACTAACGGACCCGCTCCGGCAATTGCCGCAAAATGGTGGCCAAACAGTACTTTTTTATCGGTAGGAACGTAATCGAGCCCGTCGTTATGGCGCACGGCTGGCGTCATACGCGTCGGGTCCAGCGCCAGCACATTTTTCGCGATGTACAGGCCATAGAAACGGTAAGCGATAAGGTAGACACAGACCGACGCGACGACTATCCACAACGCGTTGATCTGCTCACCACGGTTTAACGCAATATAGCCGAGGGCAAATGCTCCCATCACGGAGAGCAATGTCCAGACGAGGTACTTCCCTGATTTGTTCATAGTTGTTATCCGTTGTCTGATCCAGAGAGATGTTACATTTTGTTTCTATAACATCTTTTCTGGATTTAACAACCTGACAACCATGCAAACCCGAAGTATCACTGAGTATTTACATTGCATTGTTAACTAGATCACTTCATTTACCTGTTAACCCTGCAATTTCATTTTACTTTGTCGGGTGGCTTCACCCCATCACTGCCGTACCTAAACGACAGGTGCAGCAGCGCCGCCCCTGCTCATCAAAGATGACGATTTCCCAGCTTTGATTCTGTCGCCCGAGATGCAACGGCTGGCACACACCGCGCACTTTCCCCTGCGATACTGCGCGGTGATGCGTGGCGTTCAACTCGGTTCCCACCACACACTGCCCATCGCGAGTCATCAGATAACCCGCCATTGACCCCAACGTTTCTGCCAGCGCCGCTGACGCCCCACCGTGCAACAGACCAAACGGCTGATGCGTGCGGCTATCTACCGGCATTTCGGCTTCCAGCACATCGTCTCCCAGTCGGGTATAGACAATGTCTAAATGCGCCACCAGCGTGTTCTGGCTGGTAGCATTCAGTTCATCAAGCGTTAAATGTCGTTTCCAGATCACCGTCATGCTCCCAGTGTCGAACCGCCATCGACCACAATGTCCTGCAACGTAATATGGCTGGCCAGATCGGAGGCAAGGAATAAGATGGTGTTGGCAATTTCCTGAGGACGGGCGATTTTCCCCAGCGGTATACCGAGCTTATACTGCTCGCCAAACCCGCGAATACGCTGCTGTTCCGCATCATCACTCACCCACAGCGTGCGTTGCATGTCAGTGTCGGTCGAGCCCGGCGAAACTACATTACAGCGTACCCCGCTACCCGCCAGCTCCAGCCCGACCGTCAGCGCAAGACTTTTCAGTGCAGCTTTTGATGCCCCATATGCACTCATACCGATTCGCGGCGTGTGTGCAGCATCGGATGCGACAGTGACAATCGCCCCCCCCTGCTGACGACGAAACTGCGCCATCGTCTGCTGAAACAAATTAAACGCCCCGCCAACGTTGACGGCAAACGTCTGCTGCCACTCCTCAACGCTTAACGTATCGGTAGCCCCCATGCGCAGGATCCCGGCTGCATTGACCAGCACGTCCAGCCGCTCGGTGTTCGCCAGCAAGCGCTCGCACACCTGCGCCACCTGCGGTGCATCCGCCACGTTCATCACCTCAGTGGCAAACGGATATTCTTCACCGTCAAACGCCAGATCGAAGCCGGTCACCTGCGCACCCGCATCAACAAACGCCAGTGCCGTGGTGTAACCAATCCCTTTTCCCGCCCCAGTAACCCAGACCGTTTTACCGGTGAAATCAAAGCCGGTCATGACTTCACCTCACGGGAGAGCAGTTTCCACCAGGCGTCAATCGTTGGGTTTTTCGCCAACATCACAAAGTCGATATCACCATGCACTTTCCGCCAACGGGCCGCCAGCGCCATCATACGTACTGAGTCCAGACCGTAATCGATCAAGTTTTCGTCATCCATTGGCTCTTCAGACTCATCGAGCAGCGGCAGAATCACGCCGCGCAGCGCATCTTTGCTGGCCGGAACAGGCGTCGGCAATAACTCCTGAGTCATCACCACGCGACCGGAACGCCCCGCCACGTATTTCAGCGACATCAGGTGTTCATCACGGCTAAAATCTGCCAACGCATCAGCGACCATAAACGGCTTAATATCACGCATGAAGGCATCAGTCGCGGTGGTCATGCAGCCAATATGTGCATATACGCCGGTGATGATCAGCTGGTTACGCCCGGTGTCTCTTAGCATCTGCTCCAGCGGTGAACGATGAAACGCACTGTAGCGCCATTTAACCAGAATGGTATCCGCTTCATCCGGTGCCAGCGCATCGACGATTTTTTGCTGTTCAGGCGAGCGTGTCAGGCCCGGTCCCCACATGTCGTTCAACAACGCACGGTCTTCATCGCTTTGTTCTTTCGGCTGCGCAGTGTAATAGACCGGAATGTTATGCGCTTTACAGTACTGACGCAGCGCGGCGATGTTGGCCACGACCTGTGCCATCATCGGGCAGTTCTCGCCCCAAAAGCCGATAAAATAGTCCTGCATGTCGTGGATTAGCAGCGCGGCGCGTTCTGGTTCAAATGCCCAGTCAACTTTATTTGCCGGAACATCAAGCGCCGTTGGCAGCGCATAAGCCTGCAGTTTAGGAATTGCCATTTCTTCTTCTCCTTCAGGCCGGTGAACGTGATGCCAGCCACTGACGTAATTGTTTTTTATCCACTTTGCCTACCGGGGTCAGCGGCAATGACTCAACGCACTCGACACGGTCCGGCAATTTGAATTCCGCCACGCCCTGTTCGCGTAGAAAACGACGGACCTGTACTGCACGCAGCGGCTCTTTAACCACCAGACAGGCGCAACTTTTCTCGCCCATCAGCTCATCGTCCATACTGACCAATGCGGCATGGATCACCATTGGGTGCCGCAACAGCAGGTTTTCAATCTCTTCTGCGGCGATCTTCTCTCCGCCACGGTTGATCTGATCTTTCTCTCGTCCCTGCACCGTGATGTAACCATCCCGATCGATGGCGATCAGATCACCAGAGCAATAGAATCCGTTAGCATCAAACGCGCTGGCGTTATGCTCAGGGCTATTGAAGTAACCGCGGAAAGTGTACGGACCGCGCGTCATCAGGCGTCCCGTTGCGCCCTGTGGTAACGGATTTCCGTCAGCATCTGCCACCCAGACCTCATCGTCAGGGCACATCGGCCGGCCCTGGGTATTGATAATGCGCTCCGGGCTGTCATCCAAACGGGTATAGTTCACCAGCCCTTCCGCCATACCGAAGACCTGCTGCAACTGGCAACCAATCTCTTCCGGAATGCGAGCGGCAAGCGAAGCCGAAAGCCGCGCGCCTCCCACCTGCAACAGTTCCAGCGAAGCCAGTTGTGTGTTACTACCCCACTCCTGAATTGCCTGCAGCCACAGACTCACCGCTGGCGGTACCAACGCCGTCACGTTTACCTGATGCTGTTCAATCAACGGAAAGCACAACGTCGCACTCGGGTCTGCCGCCAGCACCACAGTTCCCCCCGCGAGGAAAACGCCCAGCGCACCAGGCGAACTCATGGCGTAGTTATGCGCGGCCGGGATCGCGCATAAATAGCGGGTCTCAGCGGTGAAATGGCAAATCTCGTTACTACGGCGCACGCTGTAGTAGTAATCATTGTGGGTGCGTGGAATCAGCTTTGGCGTCCCGGTCGTGCCGCCGGAAAGCTGAAAGTAAGCCACTTCATCAGCCGGTGATGGTGTCGCGGTAAACGCCGTTGCGGGTTGGCTTATTGCCGTTTGCAGATTGTGTTCGCCGTCATCATTGAGCAACTGAACCACGCGCACTGAATTGTGTTCGGCAACAAAGGTATTCAGAAAATCATCGCCACTGAATAACGCATGCTGGCGATCGGCAATCAGTAACACCGGTTTAATTTGCGCTGCGTAGGCGTTAAGTTCGTTGCGCTGATGGCTAAACAGTGCCAATACGGGGGCCACGCCAAGCTTGAGCAGTGCGAAGAAAGTGATATACAACTCAGCCACGTTGCCTAACTGCACCAGTGCGGTCTCGCCGGGTTTGATCCCCTGACGACGCAGGCTGCAGGCAAGATTATCCGTCGCCTGGTTTAACTGGCGGTAGCTAAGATGGCGTTCCCCGTCAATCACCGCCGTATGGTCGCTATCGGCATGGCGGGTCAGAATGTCGGTCAGTGGCAAATCCTGCCAGTAGCCTTTTTCACGGTAGCGGCGGGCAAACTCTTCCGGCCAACGGGTGAAAGGAATACTCATTATTGCTCCTTAGAGCCTGTCGATAAGGCCTGAATAGCCTGGTAGACCAGGCGCTTAATGCAGTCCAAAAACATTCAACATGGTGGATAGCTTGGCACCCGTTTCACGCCACTCCGCAATCGGTGACGAGGCGGGCACAATGCCGGCTCCGGCGAAGAAACGTACCTGATTACGCAGCAGTTTCGCGCAGCGGATCGTCACGACCCACTCGCCGTTGCCTTGCGAATCACACCAGCCAACAATGCCACCGAAAAGTTCGCGATCGAACGGCTCCAGTTCAGCAATCAGTTTCTGAGCAACCTGATGCGGGAAGCCACTTAGCGCCGGTGTTGGATGCAGCAGACAAGCCAGCGTCAGTGCGTTTTCCTGGGCATTGGCTTTACCTTCAAACGGGGTACCGAGATGCCAGAGCGTGGGCGTGGTGACCAGTTGCGGAGACGAAGGAAGTTGCAGCTCACTGCTGCGATCGCGCAGAACCGCTTTCATCGCCTGGGTGACCAGCTCGTGTTCATGGCGATCCTTCTCGGAAGCTAACAGACGGATCCCCGCCTCCCGGTCCAGAACATCGTCCGGTTGGCGACGCGCAGATCCCGCCAGCGGCAGCGAACTGAAATGGTCGCCTTCTTTGCGTAACAGCAATTCCGGGCTGGCGCCGATCAGTACACCGCCATCGTCGATAGGTACATGAAAGTTGTAGCTTGCCGGGTTTTGCGCGATCAGCCGCTCCAGCAGTGCACCACTGTCGATATTGGCGTCGGCGGTCACATCAATCAGGCGTGACAGCACCACTTTGTCGACTTCCGGCGTTGCCGTCAGCGCCGCTGCTCTGGCGACCATATCTTCGAAAAAATCCTGCTCAGGAATCGATTTACGCTCAACGACATTCAGCGACTGATGGGCAGTAAAGTAACGCGCTGATTGCTGCTTTGCCGTGCGCGAGAAGCTTTGCCATGATTTAGGAATAAACAGCGACGAGGGCTGGCGGGTGTCAAAGGGAATGGCCCCTACCATAATGGGGTTTGCGATGCCCTGCGATTTGGCCTGCGCAAACAGTTTGTGCATTTTCTGTTGGAAAGGGCTGTCTGGTGAATCACCATCAATTGCCGGTTCCGCATAGCGGGCGAAGCATCCTGACGTCGTAAAACTACGATACGGCGACATAAAGAAAAAACTGTCGGGAGCGAGAGTTGCCATAGTCTGCGTTTTTTCCTCGGCCAGTGACGTGTCCATATCATCCTCCATAAAATGATAAAGGCTCTAATAATGATTATCATTTATATTTTCGGTCGCTAACCTAAAAGCAAAGCGTCGGTATGTCAACTCTTGTGGTAACACAATGTGCGACTTAGGCTTGCATCCCTGACGCGTAACAATGAAAATGAGAAGCATTAACTACATTGATAACAGGAAGCTTATTTGTGAGATTTTCCGCGTTTTACCGCACTGCGCTGTTACTGGCTGGGCTCGCTATTTCAGGAATTTCTTTAAGCCATGCCGCTGACTGGCCACGCCAGGTTACCGACAGTCGTGGCACGCACACGCTGGAACATAAGCCACTGCGCATTGTTTCCACCAGTGTCACGCTCACCGGTTCTCTGCTCGCCATTGATGCGCCTATCATTGCCAGCGGTGCCACGACACCGAATAACCGTATCGGTGACGCTCAGGGCTTTTTACGCCAGTGGAGCGACGTCGCCAAAGCACGCAAACTGAGTCGCCTGTATATTGGCGAGCCGAGCGCCGAAGCCGTTGCAGCACAAATGCCGGACCTGATTCTGGTCAGCGCTACCGGGGGAGACTCCGCGCTTGCGCTGTACGATCAACTGTCCACCATAGCCCCGACGCTTATCATTAATTACGACGACAAAAGCTGGCAGTCACTGCTGACACAATTAGGTGAAATCACCGGGCAGGAGCAACAGGCAGCGGCGCGTATTGCTGAGTTTGATAAGCAACTGCTCGCGGTCAAGCAACGTATCACCCTGCCGCCACAGCCGGTCAGCGCGCTGGTGTATACCGCAGCCGCGCACAGCGCCAACCTGTGGACGCCGGAGTCCGCGCAAGGCAAGCTGATGGAACAGCTCGGTTTCACGCTGGCACCGCTACCTGCCGGACTACATACCAGCCAGAGCCAGGGTAAACGTCACGACATTATCCAGCTTGGTGGTGAGAATCTGGCGGCCGGCCTGAACGGTGAAGCGCTGTTCCTGTTTGCAGGCGACAGCAAAGATGCCGAGGCGATTTACGCTAACCCACTGCTGGCACATCTGCCTGCCGTGCAAAACAAACGCGTTTATGCGTTGGGGACGGAAACCTTCCGTCTGGATTACTACAGCGCGACGCTACTGCTGCAACGTCTGTCAGCACTCTTTTAATGGCTTTCGCCGGATACAGCTAACGCCTTATCCGGCTTACAAACCATTGAACACAAGGCTATCAGGCATTCACAGGTATCTGTCGGAAACGACGAAGCTCGCTTAACAACAGCAGCAGCAACAGACCGACAATCACCAACCCAAACCCACTGACGCTTGCCGAGGCCGCAGGCGTCATCATCGCCCCCAGCCCCCCTAACAGCGCCGCGCCAATCGCATCACCGGTTACGTTCTGCGCAGTCCACAAACCGTTAATTCGCCCGAGCATCGCTTCCGGCGTCTGCGTCTGTAACAAGGTGTACTGCAACAAAGAACTGACCGCACTCAGCCAGCCAAACAGCGCCAGACAAACAACGCCCAGCTCCCAGACCGGCATCAGGCCGAACAGGCCGATAGCCAGGAAAGAGGCCACAGTTGATGCCAGCATAATCAGACCAGGACGCACGCTGTGGGCCAGTTGCCCGCTGGTTAAAGCCCCGATGGCCGCGCCCAGGGGAATAGCCGCATACAGTAACCCAATCTGAGCGCTCGACATCTGCCAGTTAATCGCCAGTGCCGGGTACAATACACGTACCGCGCTCGCCATGGTCAACAGACCCCCAAGCAGCGCAATGCCGCCAATCAGCGGGCTGGCGAACAGAAAACGGAACGCCGCCACCAGCGATGTCAACGGATGTTCACGCGGTTGTGGCGGAGGTGGTAACGCGGGAAGACTCAGCAATGGCAGCAAGGTAATGAATGTACCCGCCGCCGCCAGGCCGTAGTTCCAGACCACGCCCCCGGTCGCCAGCAGCAACCCACCAAGCATTGGCGAAATCACCGATCCCAGACGCACCGTCAGCATGGTAATCGCCCCGGCTTGCATCAGATTTTCACGCCCGACCAGCGCAGGTGTCGCCGCCAGCAGCGCAGTGACACCCAGCGAGGCAAAAAAGCCATCCCATAAACCCAGAACATAGATAGCCAGCAACGACGGTTCGGGCAGCAGCGCGTTCAGGCACAGGCCAATAAAACCGATACCACAGGTTCCGCGGGCCAGCAGGATCACCTTTTTGCGCTCATAGCGATCGGCCAGTACGCCACCCACCATCAGACCAATAAACATGGCGCTCCCGGTCAGCGTAACCGACAAACCCACCTGCCAGGTCGACTGGGTCATCATCTGGATCTGTACCGGGACCGCAACCCCCAATAGCCCCAGAGAGACAATGGAAATAAAACGGGCGAGGAAAACAGCGCGAAATGCAGGATGGGTCTTTAACAGGCTGAGATTAAGCAGCCAGGATTGTCGATTCATTACAGAGCCTTACCAGGTACTTTTTCAATATCCATTCAATGGCTGCACATGCTAACATATCCAAATAAGATCGATAACGATAATTACTATCATTATCAGGGAAGTTGATATGTCATGCTCTGTTTCCGCGACACGCGCCTTCGCCGTGCCCGGACTATTGTTACTCCTTGTTCTCACCACGGCATTAAGTCTGGTTCTTGGCGCAAAGTCGCTGCCCACCTCCGTGGTATTTGATGCACTCACCGGCAGTTGTCAAAGCGCCGATTGCACCATCGTGCTGGACGCGCGACTCCCGCGTACGCTGGCAGGGCTCCTCGCAGGGGGGGCGCTGGGCCTGGCGGGTGCGCTGATGCAAACGCTCACCCGTAACCCGCTGGCCGATCCGGGTATTCTTGGCGTCAATTCCGGGGCCAGCTTCGCGATTGTTTTAGGCGCGTCGCTGTTTGGCTTTTCCTCCCCGCAAGAACAACTGGTAATGGCTTTTTCCGGGGCTCTCGCAGCCTCACTGATTGTGGCTTTTACCGGTAGTCAGGGCGGCGGACAGCTCAGCCCGGTACGCCTGACATTGGCCGGTGTTGCGCTGGGTGCTGTTCTGGAAGGATTATCCACTGGCATCGCCCTGCTCAACCCGGATGTCTACGACCAGTTGCGTTTCTGGCAAGCCGGTTCACTGGATATCCGCAGCCTGCAGACGCTGAAAGTCGTGCTGATCCCGGTCCTGATTGCCGGCGCTGTCGCGCTGTTTCTTAGCCGTGCTCTGAATAGCCTCAGTCTGGGAAGCGACACCGCAACGGCGCTGGGCAGCAAAGTTGCGCGTACCCAGTTTATCGGCCTGTTGGTGATTACCGTACTGTGCGGAAGTGCGACCGCCATCGTCGGCCCTATCGCCTTTATCGGCCTGATGATGCCGCATATGGCACGCTGGCTGGTGGGCGCAGATCATCGCTGGTCGCTGCCCGTCACTCTGCTGGCCACCCCTTCTCTGCTGCTAATAGCCGATATCATCGGTCGTCTGATTGTGCCCGGCGAACTGCGCGTCTCGGTCGTCAGCGCGTTTATCGGCGCGCCGGTTCTCATCTTCCTGGTACGCCGCAAACAGCGCGGAGGTGGCGCATGATGCATCTCTCCCGTCGCCTGATTATCAGTTGTCTGCTGCTGGTCGTCGGTTGCCTGGCCGTTGGATTGTGGAGCCTGCGCAGCGGTGCCGTTATGCTCGAGACCCAGCAAATTATTGCCGCCCTGCTCGGCGATGCACCGCGTAGCATTACGCTGGTGGTGACCGAGTGGCGTTTACCACGCGTGTTGATGGCACTGCTGATTGGCGCGGCGCTGGGCGTTAGCGGCGCGATATTCCAGTCATTGATGCGCAACCCGCTGGGTAGCCCGGACGTGATGGGTTTCAATACCGGTGCCTGGAGTGGCGTACTGGTCGCAATGGTGCTGTTTGGTCAGCATCTTACCGCCATCGCGCTGGCGGCCATGCTCGGTGGGATCCTGACTTCGCTGGTGGTCTGGGCGCTGGCCTGGCGCAACGGCATCGACACCTTCCGACTGATCATCATCGGGATCGGCATTCGCGCTATGCTGGTGGCCTTCAACACCTGGCTGCTGCTGAAGGCATCCTTAGAAACCGCGCTGACCGCCGGGCTGTGGAACGCCGGATCGCTCAACGGTCTGACCTGGGCGAAGACCTGGCCTTCAGCGCCGCTGATTATCGTGATGTTGGGGTGCGCCGCGCTGTTGGTACGTCGCCTGCGTTTACTGGAAATGGGTGATGACAGCGCCTGTGCGCTTGGTGTCAGCGTTGAACGCTCACGTCTGATGATGATGCTGGTCGCTGTGGTGTTGACCGCTGCGGCTACCGCGCTGGCAGGCCCTATCTCGTTTATTGCCCTGGTGGCCCCACATATCGCGCGTCGGCTTAGCGGCACGGCACGTTGGGGATTAACGCAGTCGGCGCTGTGCGGTGCCCTGTTACTGCTGATGGCCGATTTATGCGCTCAGCAGCTCTTTATGCCTTATCAGCTTCCGGTTGGCGTTGTCACCGTAAGCCTCGGCGGTATTTACCTTATCGTCTTGTTAATTCAGGAGTCCCGCAAAAAATGACCGAATCAGTAGCCCGTTTGCGTGGCGACCAGTTAACGCTGGGTTATGGCAAATTTACCGTGGCGGAAAACCTTAACGTCGCGATCCCCGATGGTCACTTCACTGCCATTATTGGACCCAACGGTTGTGGAAAGTCCACGCTGCTGCGTACATTGAGTCGTCTGATGACGCCCGCGCACGGCAACGTCTGGCTCGATGGTGAACATATTCAACATTACCCCAGCAAAGAGGTCGCTCGCAGAATTGGCCTGCTCGCGCAAAATGCCACCACGCCGGGCGATATTACCGTGCAGGAGCTGGTTGCTCGTGGGCGTTATCCACATCAACCTTTATTTACCCGCTGGCGTAAAGAAGATGAAATCGCGGTAACCCGCGCGATGCAGGCCACGGGGATCACGCATCTGGCGGCGCAAAGTGTGGATACCCTCTCCGGCGGTCAACGCCAACGCGCGTGGATAGCGATGGTGCTGGCACAAGAAACGTCGATTATGCTACTCGACGAACCGACCACCTGGCTGGATATCAGCCATCAGATTGATCTGCTGGAGCTGCTGAGTGAGCTAAACCGGGAGAAAGGTTACACGCTGGCCGCTGTTCTGCACGATCTGAATCAGGCATGTCGCTATGCCACCCATCTGATTGCACTTCGTGATGGAAAGATCGTTGCCGAGGGTGCGCCGAAAGAGATTGTCACAGCAGAGCTCATTGAAAAAATCTATGGGCTGCGGTGTATGATTATCGACGATCCGGTTGCCGGAACGCCGTTAGTGGTCCCGCTAGGACGTACAGCAAACAGGTAAATCGCGCCACCTCCGCAGAGGTGGCGAGTCCAATTATTGGATATCTTTGAGCACGTCACGCATGACTGGCCCAATCTTCTCGAAAGCCATTGGCGTAATAATATCGACGTGCGCGCAGTCCTGGCGATAAACATCCAGACTGGAAATCCACGGCGACCAGCTGCGTTCCGGGCTGACTCCCGGCGGTAACGTGCGTTCAGCAACAAACAGCGTCGCGTGTCCCGCAAAAGGTACGCTATGTGCCGTACTCAGCAGTCGAACCGCATCGGCGTAGTTACCTTCAATGGCGCTAAATAAGGCGTCGGACGCATTACCCTGTTGAGCCATCAGAAACGCCTCTCGCTCACGATCAATTTCCGCCAACACTTCCGGGTCGAGTCCATTGGCCTCTTTTTCCGACCAATTTTGCGTTTCCGGCGGCCAGGTATCCAGCAGGCCGAGAAACGCGACCGTTTCTCCGCGCGCGTGTAATCGGGCAGCAATGCCCTGCGCCAGCGTACCGCCCAACGAGTACCCAATCAGATAATAAGGCCCATGAGGTTGCTGGTGAAGTAACGTTGCCAGGTGCTGTTCGCACACCGCATCCAGGTTTTCTGCTGTCTGCATCGGGCCATCCGGTCGCGGTGACTGGATACCCATAATTGACCACTGTGGAGGAAGATAGCGTGACAACACGCTAAACTGCCAGGCGAAACCCGATGCCGGATGGAAGCAGAACAGCACAGGGCCATCGCTTTCACGCAGCGGCAGCAGCGTTTCAAATCCCAGCCGTTGCGACTGCTCGTCATCATTGCTATCCAGCAATGCGCTGAGCTGTTCGACGGTCGAAGCCACCATAATCTGCCCAGGCGTTACCTGGCGCTCAAAAATGCGGCTCAATTGTGCCGCCAGCTTCATCGCCAGCAGAGAATGCCCGCCAAGCGCAAAGAAATCCGCTTCAACATCATTGACCTCACAACCCAGCAAGGCCGTAAACGCCTGAGCAATCGTGGTTTCAGTCCCTGCTCGCGGCGCCCGCCCTTCCTGACGTGACGTCAGTTGTGGCATCGGTAACGCTTTACGATCCAGCTTGCCGTTGGCGCTGAGCGGAAGCTCCGCCAGTTGCAGCAGCACTGTCGGTACCATATGTGCAGGCAGGGTTGCGCGCAGATTCTCGCGCAATGCCGGAATATCCAGCGGTAAACCCGATTGTGACACCAGATAGCCCACTAACTGGCGCGCATCGCCGCCTGTCGCTACCGCCTGATTGAATACGCAGGCATGGGCAACAGCATGCTCAACATCTGGCAACTGCTGCATCACCCGATCAATCTCGCCCAGTTCAATACGCTGTCCACGGATTTTTAGCTGGTCATCACTGCGCCCAAGATATTCCACAGCCCCATTTTCCAGCCAGCGCGCCACGTCTCCGGTACGGTACATACGTTCGCCAGGGTTAAAGGGATCGGCAATAAAACGGCTCGCCGTCAGATCTGGTCGGCCGAGATATCCCTGCGCCAGTTGGATCCCCGTCAGGTACAGATCACCGGCGACACCAATGGGCACTGGACGCATCATGGCATCGAGGATCCGCAAACCGGTATTCCAGACCGGATAGCCGATGGGTACACTGTTGCCGGTCACGGCAGCGAGTTCCTCACCCCAGGCTGGATACCAGCTGACATCTACCGCCGCCTCGGTTGGCCCATACAAATTGTGCAGCGGCGCATGGGTCAGTTGCTCCCATTCGCGGCACAACTCTGCCGGCAGCGCTTCACCGCTACAGAACACCTGTTTCAACGTGGAGCAGCTTTCCTGCGCCGTTTCTGGCGTCAGTGAGGTCACAAACGCCGCCAGCATCGACGGTACAAAGTGCGTTGTCGTTACCCCAAACCGCGCGAAGAACTGTTGCATCGCCAGCGGGTCACGATGTGCCTCTGGTTCAGCCATCACCAGTTTTGCGCCGGCAATGAAGGGCCAGAAAAATTCCCAGACCGAAACATCAAAACTGCATGGCGTTTTTTGCGCCACCACATCGTCGGCTGTCAGCGGATAGTGATTCTGCATCCATAACAGGCGGTTAACGATGGCGGTTTGCCCCACCATCACCCCTTTTGGTCTGCCCGTCGAGCCTGAGGTGAAGATGATATAGGCCGTATGATTTGGTCGTGATAATGCTAATGGTGTGTCATCTTGCTCTGGTAGCGGCGCGGTGTAGCACAAGCTTTCCAGCCCAGGGATATCGCTAAAACGAACCCGTTGTTCATCAGTGGTGATAAGCAACGTAGGTTTAGCGTCTTCCAGCATCATCCGCAGGCGATCATCCGGATATCCGGTATCCAGCGGTAACCAGGCGGCCCCCGCTTCGACGATACCGTGCAGCGCCAGCGTCAGGAAAACGGAGCGCGGTAAGGCAACCGCCACACTGTCCCCAGGGCGCACACCGCGTTCGCGCAGCAATTTTGCCAGTGCCACCACCTGCTGACGCATTTCGCGATAGCTAAACTGATAGCGGGCATCGGCCAGCGCCGGCGCATCCGGTGTTTTGCTGGCTTGCCCAGCCACCAGCGCACTCAATGTGGTGGAAGGGATCGTCACTGCCGTATTGTTAATTGTCGCCAGCTGTTCGTGCTCAGACGCCAGCAGCATCTCTGCATCCCCGCAGCGTAGCGCCGGATTTGCGGCAAATTGCGCGATAAGCGCCGTTAAACGCGAAGCATGTTGTGCCAACGTAGCGGCGTCATATCGCTGCTTATTCGCCAGAATCTCAATGCTCAACCCGCCGTTTTCATCCGGGAACAGCGCCAGTTCCAGATCGTTAACCGGCCCCGTCGCCAGCGTATGGGTTTGTGCCTGCACGCCAGGAATATTCAACTGATAGTCAAAGATCTTCACGTTCAGCACCGGGCCAAACAGCGGTTCAGCCCCGGCAGCACGCCCGCTGTCACGGACAATTTGTTCGGCATCATAGCGCTGGTGTCGGCGCATTTTCTTCATCTGGCTGGCCAGTCGTTGCGCAAGCGCAGGGAGACTTTCTGCTGCATCAAGTCTCACACCAAAGGGCAGGACATTTAACACCGGTCCGGTAGCGGTAAGCGCCGCTGATCCCATGCGGCGCATAAAGATAAACCCGGCGGCATAGTCCATTCGGCTGCATAAACGACCGAGCCACAATGCAACCAGCGCCAGCGCCAGATCCGCACGCTGAACATCTGGCATACGCGACGCAAGCAGGCGGAATGAACCTTCAGGTGCCGTTAACTTCATCCGAATAATATCCGCGCTGGCTGAGCGACCCTGCAGCGGTTTGTTCGACAATGAAGCCGGCGGCGGCAGTTGTTGGCGTTGCTCAGCCCAGAATGCGCGATCACGTTGCCAGGCATCGCTTTGACGATACTGTTGATACTCTTCCACGACCTCGGCAAACGGCGTAAATGGCGAGGCTGGCGTGGATTCACCGCGCAGCCACGCTGTGTAAATTGCAGCAATCTGGCGGGTAATAGCCGGGAAACTAAAGCCATCAACCAGTAAGTGATGATAGCGTTGATACCAGTACCAGCGTTTATCTCCCACCTGAATGAGCAGATGGAAGACCAGCGGCTTGCCGCCGTCAACGCGAAGATCCTGTTGCAGATCCGCCCGCATCAACGCGCGTGCCGCCTCGTGCGGACTGGACTCATCGCGTAAATCGAGTATGTCAGGTTCAGCAAAGGTGAGCGTAGGATCAACCCATTGCCAGATTTCACCGTTATCCTCAGTGAACTGCATCCGCAGGGTATCCGCATGCTCCAGACCGGCCACGACCGCCTTTGCCAGCAGTGGTGCATTCAGTTCACCGGTTAATTCGACATAGTGTGCAACGCTCCACGCCGAGGGCAATGTGGAGAGTTTTTCCGCCATCCAGATCCCTGACTGGGCCGCAACTAAGGGTAAGCGCTGAGTCATTGCGCCTCCTGTACATCGACATAGTTCGCTGGCGTCAGCGTGGTCCAGTTCGCATCCAGCCATTGCTGGCAGACTTCCTGCGACTGCGGTTCGCACGCAACCGTCCAGCCAGCAGGAAGTGAGCACTGCTGAGGCCAGAGGCTGAATTGACGTTGTGGGTTTTGCAGAATGTAAAACTGTCCCTGCGGGTTATCGAAGGGGTTACTGAATTCCATACTCAACTCCTGTCGTGGAACATCGTCCGGTTAAAGCGTGTCAGTGAGCGGTTGCCAGAGCGTCATCAGCCCTTGCATTAAACCGCCGCGCCAGCAAAGCGCATCATGTCCACCCTCAACCTGACGCCAGAAAATAGACTGTGGTGCAGAGGGAAATTGGGCAAATAGCGCCTGATTAGCACGAAAAATAATCGGCTCGCGGGTCCCGGCTTCCAGCACAATACGTAAACCCTGAACGCTTAGCGTTCCGGCCTTCAGTTGTTCAATAATCACGCCATCCTGATGGCCACCGCGATGCGGCCACCAATAAGATCCGGACTGACTGAGTACGCAGCCAAACCGATCCGGCCAGTTCAGTCCGGCATACAGCGAAGCCAAACCGCCAAAACTTTGTCCGGCAACCACCGTACGCTGCGGGTCGTCGCTGAATGGCGTCGTGGTCTTCACCCGCGGCAATAATTCCTGCTGAACTGCCAGCCAAAAATCAGCGTTACACGGCAACTCATGGCTGCGATGCGGCGTGTCAATGGCATCAATCAGGAGATATACCGCGGGAGGAAGCTGGCCACGATGAGTGAGTGAGGTCAGAGCCGGCCAGACCGGCATACTCTGTGCCCAAAATTGTCCGTCCAGCAGAATAGCCAGGGGACGTTCTTCCGGGTTGGCTTCACCGGTGGTGAAAACCCACACCCGGCGCGTATTACCCAACCGGTCACTGTGCCATTGCAGGCATACGGCGGGCGAGCCGGGGTTTTCAGGGCGATCCCATCCCGGCTGTACGGGAGCATCTGGCATCTCCAGGGCGGACACCGCATGCCCCCGGCCCCCTTTCCAGCTTTGCGTATTGAGAGGGTCCGCAATAGCCTGTGGCAACAGTTGTCGCCAGCCTTCGCGTAGCACAGTGCGATCGGGCGTTTCACCCGGTGCCAGTGAGGCAAAAATATCGTTTCGATCGGAGGGGATAAAACAGTAACTGCCGCGCCAGTTAGCGCTCAGGGAAATGCTCCAGCACCAAACATTCGTCCCATCAATACGTCTCATCGACTGGGGGACGGCATTTTGATGATGATCGGTAACGCCCGTGATGTAGACCCACACCCGGCGAATGGCTGACTCTTTTTCGGTTCCCTGTGGGTCACGCCACCAGAACGTTACGCGGTAATCTCCGTTGTCTTCACGCTCCCATTCAGGGCCATTTTTTGACTGCCACCACGCCTCGCTTCCCATCATTAACGCCGTCACCGTCATAACCCCATGTTTATTGTGAAATTTTATATTTGAGCGTGAAATATATTGATAATATTATTGATAACTATTTGCATTTGCAATAGCGTATTGACGCGCTGTGGGAAGCGCGCACAGTTTTTCACCACTTATAAACCGACCTGGCGCTGCGTACTTTTTCTGGAACGGAGGGTTTACGCAGATGCGGGCGACATCAGGCCTGGTGCCCAAAACGGCACACGGGTACTCGTGGCTAAAAGAAAGCAGGACATACAATGAACAACAAGATTCATTCACTGGCCTTATTGGTCAATTTAGGGATTTACGGGGTAGCACTGCCCGCGATGGCAGAAGATAAAACCGATAGCGCCGCCGTCTCTCATGAAGACACCATCGTCGTCACCGCCGCTCAGCAGAACCTGCAGGCTCCAGGCGTTTCAACCATCACCGCTGATGAAATTCGTAAGAACCCTCCGGCTCGCGACGTCTCGGAAATCATCCGTACC
The DNA here is from genome assembly GCF_028069825.1 of Citrobacter sp. Igbk 14. Classification (NCBI taxonomy): domain Bacteria; kingdom Pseudomonadati; phylum Pseudomonadota; class Gammaproteobacteria; order Enterobacterales; family Enterobacteriaceae; genus Citrobacter; species Citrobacter sp. Igbk 14. Next base: position 16,608 of record NZ_JANEWM010000039.1, on the reverse strand, counting down.
ATGCCTGGTGTGAACCTGACCGGTAACTCAACCAGCGGCCAGCGCGGTAACAACCGTCAGATTGATATTCGCGGTATGGGCCCAGAAAACACCCTGATTCTGATCGACGGCAAGCCGGTCACCAGCCGCAACTCAGTGCGCCAGGGGTGGCGTGGTGAGCGTGATACCCGCGGTGATACCGCCTGGGTGCCACCAGAAATGATTGAACGCATTGAAGTCCTGCGCGGCCCGGCAGCAGCACGCTACGGCAACGGCGCGGCAGGTGGTGTGGTGAATATCATCACCAAAAAAGGCAGTAGTGAATGGCACGGTTCATGGGATACCTATTTCAACGCGCCGGAGCACAAAGACGAAGGTTCGACCAAACGCACCAACTTTAGCCTGAATGGCCCGCTGGGCGGAGATTTCAGCTTCCGTCTGTACGGTAACCTCGACAAAACCCAGGCAGACGCGTGGGACATCAACCAGGGCCATCAGTCAGAACGTACAGGTACGTATTCCAATACCTTACCGGCCGGTCGCGAAGGGGTGATCAACAAAGACATCAACGGTATTGTGCGTTGGGATTTCGCCCCACTTCAGTCACTGGAACTGGAAGCGGGTTATAGCCGCCAGGGCAACCTGTACGCGGGTGACACGCAAAATACCAACACTAACCAGTTGGTGAAAGATAACTACGGTAAAGAAACTAACCGTCTGTACCGTCAGAACTACTCGCTGACCTGGAACGGCGGCTGGGATAATGGTGTCACCACCAGCAACTGGGTGCAGTACGAACACACGCGTAACTCTCGCACGCCGGAAGGTCTGGCCGGGGGAACCGAGGGGATCTTCGACCCGACTGCTGCACAAAAATATGTCGATGCCGACCTGAATGACGTCATGCTGCACAGTGAGATCAGCATTCCGTTGGATCTGCTGGTCAATCAAAACCTGACGCTGGGTACTGAATGGAACCAGCAGCGCATGAAAGACATGCTGTCTAACTCGCAGACCTTTATGGGCGGTAATATTCCAGGCTACAGCAGCACCGATCGCAGCCCATATTCGAAAGCCGAGATCTTCTCTCTGTTTGCCGAAAACAACATGGAGCTGACCGACAGCACCATGCTGACGCCGGGTCTGCGTTTCGATCACCACAGCATTGTAGGCGACAACTGGAGCCCGTCGCTGAACCTGTCTCAGGGTTTGGGCGACGACTTTACGCTGAAAATGGGCATCGCGCGCGCCTATAAAGCACCAAGCCTGTACCAACTCAACCCAAATTACATTCTGTACAGTAAGGGCCAGGGCTGCTATGCCACCGGTTCTGCCAGCGGCATTGGCTGCTACATGATGGGTAACGATGACCTGAAAGCTGAAACCAGCATCAACAAAGAGATTGGTCTGGAGTTCAAACGTGACGGCTGGCTGGCCGGCGTCACCTGGTTCCGCAACGATTACCGTAACAAGATTGAAGCGGGTACGGTACCGTTTGACAGAACCTCTATCAGCAAGAAAAACGCAACTACGGGCAAGACCACAACAACCTATACCGATATTTATCAGTGGGAAAATATTCCTAAAGCGGTGGTGGAAGGTCTGGAAGGAACGTTGAACGTGCCGGTTAGCGAGACCGTTAACTGGACCAACAACATCACTTACATGCTGCAAAGCAAGAATAAAGAGACTGGCGAACGTCTGTCGATTATTCCGGAATACACGCTGAACTCAACATTGAGCTGGCAGGCTCGTGAAGATCTGTCACTGCAATCCACCTTTACCTGGTACGGCAAACAGCAGCCGAAGAAATACGATTATCAGGGTAAACCGGTGACCGGCAGCTCGGCACAAGAAGTGAGTCCGTACAGCATCGTCGGCCTGAGCGCGACCTGGGACGTGACCAAAAACGTCAGCCTGACCGGCGGCGTGGATAACGTCTTTGACAAACGTCTGTGGCGTGAAGGCAATGCCCAGACCACTGGCGATATCGTTACCGGTAATTATATGGCGGGCGCTGGCGCGTACACCTATAACGAACCGGGTCGTACGTGGTTCATGAGCGTGAATACCCACTTCTGATAACGCTTTCCCTCTCCTCGCTGCGAGGAGAGGGAAATTATAACTATCATGCACACCACGCACACACCGCTCACTTTCGCAGACCACACGCTGCACATGGTCGAGTTCGATCCCAACAGCTTTCACGAACACGATCTGCTCTGGCTCCCTCACCATACCCAGCTAACCGCTGGTGCACGTAAACGTAAAGCAGAACACCTGGCAGGACGTATCGCCGCAATACATGCTTTACGTGAATACGGTATCAAAACGGTGCCCGGCATCGGCGAGCAGCGACAACCGCTGTGGCCACATGGCCTCTTTGGCAGTATCAGCCATAGTGCATCAACTGCGCTGGCGGTAGTATCGACGCATCCCGTTGGGCTGGATATAGAAGCTATTTTTATGCCACAAACCGCAGTTGAGCTGGCTGACAGCATTATCGACAACACTGAGCGACAGGTTTTGCTTCTCGCGTCACTCCCCTTTCCGCTTGCCTTAACTCTGGCCTTCAGCGCCAAAGAGAGTCTGTATAAGGCATTTTCAGCGCACTTGACGCACCTTCCGGGCTTCTCCAGCGCCAACGTTATCGCTCTCACCACAACGCAGATCACCTTGCAAATCACGCCGTCATTTTCGCAAAGCCTCGCCGGGCTGAGCGTTAACGTTAGCTGGTTTCGGCGTGAAGAAAACATCATTACCCTATGCCCGGCCCCACCATCATACTCGCCAGCCTTTTCTGTCTGAGTAGTCAGGGCAAACGCACTATGCCGGTTGAAACGCCGCCAGCGTTCGGCGTTGCCGTCCGTTTTCATCAAAGTTGTCGACAGCCAGCCAACGCTGCAAAACAGCGTCACACTGTGACCACTCATCGTCAATCATTGATAGCCAGTCGCTGTCGCGGTTGCGCCCCTTACGCACCATTTTCTGGCGAAAGCGCCCTTCATGGATAAACCCTAAACGCTCCGCCGCACGGCGGGATGCGACGTTCAGGGAATCGCATTTCCACTCCACGCGGCGATAGCCCAGCGCAAACGCCTGGCGTAGCAACAGCCAGACGGTTTCTGTACCCAGTACCGTATTCTTCATTCGTGGCGACCAGGTCACATGGCCTATCTCGACCGAGCCATTTACAAGGTCGATCGCCATAAATGAGACTAACCCCACGGCGCGCCCGGATTGTAAATCAATCACCGCATAGGGAACCAAAGAGGCATCCGTTGATTTGCCCGTGACCCAACGCACGGCCTCTTCTACGCTCGCAGGACGCGTGCTTGCAAGCCAGGTCCAGTCACGTTCGTCAGGTGCCTGCGCGTAGGCGTCAAACAGATCGGCGGCATGGCGGTCAGCATTCAGGGGCTCCAGACGGCAATATTGTCCAATAAGCACACTCCGTGGCAGCGCGGTTGCGCCATTCCAGTCCGGCAGGGCATCACCCACCGTCTGCCCATACAGATTTATCTCTGGCACTGTTCATCCCCTGTTATGCAAGCAAAACCACGTTATAGCACCCGCCATTTCACCTTCAAAGCGCTGGTCAGGGATTTTTCACGCAGAACAGAAAATCGCCGCCCCTTCTATACTGATTAGAAATCAACGCTCAGGAGAACACGATGTCACTACCCGATTTTCATGTCTCTGACCCCTTTACGTTAGGCATTGAACTGGAAATGCAGGTAATCAATCCTCCGGGCTACGATCTGAGCCAGGACGCGTCCAGGTTGATTGACGCCGTGAAGTCAGAACTCACTGTCGGCGAGGTGAAGCACGATATCACCGAAAGTATGCTGGAAATGGCGACCGGGGTGTGTCGCGATGTTGACCAGGCGGCCGCGCAGTTTTCCACCATGCAGCACCTTGTTTTGCACGCAGCCCAAACGCTCCACCTCGAAATCTGCGGCGGTGGTACGCACCCGTTTCAAACATGGCAGCGTCAGGAAGTGTGTGATGACGAACGCTATCGGCGGAACCTGGAGAACTTCGGCTACCTTATTCAACAGGCAACGGTTTTCGGTCAGCATGTTCATATCGGCTGCGCCAACGGTGACGATGCAATTTACCTGCTGCACGGCCTGTCGCGATTTGTCCCCCACTTTATTGCGCTCTCTGCAGCCTCACCCTATATGCAGGCCGCCGATACACGATTTGCCTGTGCACGGCTGAACATTTTCTCCGGATTTCCTGATAATGGCCCGATGCCGTGGGTGAGCAACTGGCAGGAATTTACCGGGCTCTTTCGCCGACTGGCGTACACCAGCATGATTGACAGCATTAAAGATTTGCACTGGGACATCCGCCCCAGTCCACATTTTGGCACGGTAGAGGTGCGGGTGATGGACACCCCGCTGACCCTTGAGCACGCACTTAACATAGCTGGGCTTATTCAGGCTACCGCCCACTGGTTACTCACCGAACGGCCATTCAGGCATCAGGAAAATGATTATCTGTTGTACAAGTTCAACCGTTTTCAGGCCTGTCGTTTTGGTATGGAAGGAAGACTTACCGACGTGAATACCGGGGATCACCATCGCCTGGCGGATGACACGCTACGCTTACTGGACACTGTCGCCGCGTCGGCGGAAAAAGTGGGGGCAGCGAGTGCCATAAACACCTTACATCAGCAGGTGAAAAAAGGTCACAATGAGGTCAGGCACATGCGTGATTTTGTGGCAAACGGTGGCTCGCTGAGTGGACTGGTGAAAAAACACTGTGAGATCTGGGCGGGACATTAAGCGCGACGTTTGCGTTAACCAACGATATCCCCGACAATGGCTTTTTAACTCAAGTTTAACAATGTCATGAAACACCCGCTTGAATCACTGATGACCGCCGCCGGGATACTGCTGTTGGCTCTGCTTTCCTGCCTGCTGCTGCCCGCCCCTTCGCTTGGCCTGGTGTTGGCGCAAAAGTTAGTCACAACCTTCCATTTAATGGATCTTAACCAGTTTTATACTTTGTTGTTTTGTTTGTGGTTCTTGCTTCTCGGGGTGATTGAGTATTTTGTACTACGCTTCATCTGGCGGCGTTGGTTCTCGCTGGCAGAATAGACCCGCGAGAACCCGTATACCGTTAATGTGTGCGGCTGTGATTTTCTTTACGATACGCCCCAGGCGGCTGGCTAAACGTACGGGTAAAAATACGCGTGAAAGTCTGCTGCGAATCGAAACCATACTTCAGGCAGATATCGTAAACTTTTTGGTCGGTATCGCGCAGATCGCGTGCCGCTAATAATAGCTTACGTTCACGGATATACCGCCCGAGGCTCTCGCCTTTGTACTGCAGAAAAAGGCGTTGCAGATGCCATTTTGAATACCCCGCATGGCGTGCAATATCATCAATGCGCAACGGTTGATTCAAATTATCATCAATCCATTCAACAATCGTATCAATTACCTGAGCAGAAATCGTCATCATGCTCTCCCCTCTGTTCATTGCGTTGCCTGCTGCCACCAGGCCGTAAACTGTTGGTCCGGTTCGGACAGTGCTACCGGCTCACCCAGCATCGGCGTCAGCAATCGGTAATGTTGGCGGCGACTGGCAAGTGCCAGTCTTTTGTAGGGATCATCCCAGGTGTGTTTTGCCAGAACGAAGCGACCCGCATGTCCGGGTAATACCGCTTTCGCGTGGAGATCGGCTGCGGCCTGGGCGGTCTCTTCCGGCATCATATGAATGAACTTCCAGTCCTGGTCATACTGGCCATTTTCCATGATTGCCAAATCGACCTTGCCAAACTGCTCGCCAATCGCTTTAAAATGCGGCCCGTAACCGGAGTCACCGCTGTAGTAAACATTCTGTTCCGGCGTTTCAAACATGAAACTGGCCCACAGCGTTTGGTTACGTTTAATCCCCCGGCCAGAAAAATGGCGGGCAGGCAGGACATGGACGATCAGTGAATCCGTCACTTTGACGGATTGATTCCAGTCGCGTTCCTCAATGATCTCGCTGTTCATTCCCCAGTAACGCAGGTGCGAACCTACGCCAAGCGGTGTAATCACGCGCTTAATCTTCGGCATCAGAGCCTTGATGGTGGCGAGATCCAGATGGTCATAGTGATCATGCGAGATAATAAGAAGATCGATCTCCGGCATCGTCTGCGCGGTCCACGGATACTCGCCGGCAAAGGCTTTATTCAGGAATGAAAACGGTGCGGCATAATTGCTCAACACCGGATCAATAAGAATACGCTGGCCCGCCAACTGCAAATACCACGAGGAATGCCCCAGCCAGACAAGGGTATCCTGCTGTGGCGATAAACTGGCGAGATCGGTCGCAACCAGGGGTAACGGCTGCGCGGGTCGCGCGTTTTCTCGCTTCGCGACCAGAAACTCCCACCAGGCCGCCAACATACCTTTGTTGCCGGTATAGCCTGGGGTCGGGACCTGATTATGAAACTGTCCATCACGATAGTGTGGCGACTGTTCAACCTGACTCAGTTGTGCTCCTTGCGGTGCCTGACCAAATCCGGCATTGAGTACAAACGGTAAACTTGCTGCTGCGGCAATGAGCATAATAACAACCACACAAACTGTGAGACGCTTCATATCCTGACCTTAAACGCGCCCCCTTTCCGCTGGGCTGCGCGACTGACTCTTGATTATGAGTGAGTAAGCACTCATTATAGAAATCGAAAGTTTGTCGTCAAGATGATTTTCAATCTTTGACATTCGCCGTTGCGGTGCTGCAAAGGCCGTGATTCAATCCTATTTTTTTACAGACTTAGGGGTAAAGTGTAGTGGCTCGTCCGAAGAGTGAAGACAAAAAACAGGCATTACTGGAAGCTGCAACCACAGCATTTGCACAATCAGGTATTGCGGCCTCTACCGCCGTTATTGCCCGAAATGCAGGTGTCGCAGAGGGAACGTTGTTTCGCTATTTCGCAACAAAAGATGATCTGATCAACGAGCTTTACCTCCATTTAAAGCAAGACCTCTGCCAGTCAATGATGGCAAATCTGGATCGCTCAGTGACCGATGCCAAAACCATGACTCACTACATCTGGAACAGCTACATCAGTTGGGGTCTGGACCATACTTGTGGACATCGCACTATCCGCCAACTGGCCGTCAGCGAGAAAATCAGCAAAGAAACCGAACAGCAGGCTGACGATATGTTTCCGGAACTGCGCGATTTATGTCATCGTTCCGTTCGCCCTGAATTTATGTCTGACGAATATCGTGCCTTCGGTGATGGGCTTTTTCTTTCACTTGCAGAGACAACCATGGAATTTGCCGCCCGCGATCCTGCCCGCGCGAATGAATATATTTCGATGGGGTTTGAGGCCATGTGGCGCGCACTGACCCGCGAGGAAAAATAATGGACGGCCAAACGCTGCATGCATGTGCTAAACGTATTGCACTCGAACTCCCTTTTACTGAGCAATGCTGGCCGTTCGGCCCGGAATACGATGTCTTCAAAGTCGGCGGTAAGATTTTTATGATTGTCTCAGAGCAGCGCGGTCGTCCGTTGGTGAATTTGAAGTCAGACCCACAAAAATCACTGCTGAATCAGCAGATTTACCGCAGTATCGAACCGGGCTATCACATGAATAAAAAGCACTGGATATCCGTCTACCCCGGCGATGATATTAGCGAGTCATTACTGACTGACCTGGTGAACGACTCATGGCATCGGGTGGTAGACGGCCTGCCTAAACGGGATCAAAAACGCTTACGGCCTGGCTGATTTATCGTTAGCGTCGATAAGTGTTTTTGCATTTTTCGGTCTTATCATTTTCCCGCTAACCCTGTACCCTGCTGAAACAAAACGCACCCGCAGGGTACGAAAAACCACCAGGAGTAGTTATGGATATTGTTTCTGTCGCCTTAAAACGTTACTCCACTAAGGCATTTGATCCGAATAAAAAACTGACCGCTGAGCAAGCAGAAAAATTAAAAACACTGCTGCAGTTTAGTCCGTCCAGTACCAACTCTCAGCCGTGGCACTTTATCGTTGCCAGCACTGACGAAGGAAAAGCGCGGGTGGCTAAATCCGCAGCCGGCGGCTTTGTGTTCAACGAACGTAAAATGCTGGATGCTTCCCACGTCGTGGTGTTCTGCGCCAAAACGGCGATGGACGATGCGTGGCTGGAACGCGTGGTGGATCAAGAAGATCGCGATGGACGCTTTGCTACTCCGGAAGCCAAAGCCGCAAACCACAAAGGCCGTACATTCTTTGCCGACCTGCACCGCAAGGAACTGAAAGACGACAACCACTGGATGGCGAAACAGGTGTACCTGAACGTCGGTAACTTCCTGCTGGGTGTGGCGGCGATGGGTCTGGATGCCGTACCGATTGAAGGCTTTGATGCGGCCATCATGGATGCAGAATTTGGTCTGAAAGAAAAAGGTTACACCAGCGTTGTTGTGGTCCCGGTGGGTCATCACAGCGTAGAAGACTTCAACGCTGCCCTGCCAAAATCACGTCTGCCGCAAGAAACGACGCTGACAGAAGTCTGATCCCCACATTTGCATAAGCTCCACACAGCGGTCATCATAGACCGCTGTTTATTAAGGAGACATTATGCAGGAATTGATATCTCAGGTTGAAGAACTCGGCATTGAAATAAATCACACCACCTCGCTGGTGATGATTTTTGGCATTATTTTTATCACCGCCATTATTGTTCACGTTATTTTGCACTGGGTGGTATTACGCGCATTTGAAAAGCGCGCCAACGCCAGCTCCCGCCTGTGGCTACAAATCATCACGCAGAACAAGTTATTTCACCGACTGGCATTCACGCTGCAAGGTATCATTGTCAATATACAGGCCGCACTCTGGCTACAGAAAGGCAGTGAAGCCGCAGAAATATTGGTCACCTGCGCGCAGTTGTGGATCATGATGTACGCCCTGCTGTCTTTATTCTCCCTGCTGGACGTGATTCTCAATCTGTCGCAAAAACTCCCTGCCGCATCACAACTGCCGTTGAAAGGAATATTTCAGGGCATCAAGTTAATTGGCGCAATTATCGTCGGGATCCTGATGATATCTCTGCTGATTGGCCAGTCCCCGGCAATACTGATCAGCGGTCTGGGTGCGATGGCCGCCGTCTTAATGTTGGTATTTAAAGATCCGATCCTCGGACTGGTCGCCGGTATTCAGCTTTCAGCCAACGATATGCTCAAGCTGGGCGACTGGCTGGAAATGCCGAAATACGGTGCCGATGGCGCGGTTATTGATATTGGCTTAACCACGGTAAAAGTACGCAACTGGGATAACACCATCACCACTATCCCCACCTGGTCGCTGGTATCAGACTCGTTTAAAAACTGGAGCGGGATGTCGGCTTCCGGTGGTCGACGCATTAAACGTAGCATCAGCATCGATGCTACCAGCATTCATTTTCTCGATGAAGATGAACGCCAGCGATTGCATAAAGCGCATCTGCTGAAACCCTATTTAACCACGCGTCACCAGGAAATCAGCGAGTGGAACCAGCAATTAGATGCGCCTGAGTCCGTATTGAACCATCGTCAGATGACCAATATCGGCACCTTCCGCGCTTATCTGAACGAATATTTACGCCACCACCCGCGCATTCGCAAAGATATGACATTAATGGTGCGCCAGCTTGCACCCGATGACCACGGTTTACCGATTGAAATTTACGCGTTTACCAATACGGTGGTGTGGCTGGAATATGAAAGTATTCAGGCTGATATCTTCGACCATATTTTTGCCGTCGTCGAAGAGTTTGGTTTACGCATTCATCAATCCCCTACCGGAAATGATATTCGCGCACTGGCAGGTGTCTTTCAGCGTTAATCGGTAGCATGAAGAAAGAACCGATCTCATCACCAGGATGAGATCGGTTAGATATTAGCGGGACTTGCGACGCAGCAGTTTGAATGCCACGAACAGGAACAGGATCCACACCGGCAGCAGGATAGCGGACAGGCGCATATCATCCATGGTGCACATCAGCACCAGAATCATGCCGAGGAAGGCGATGCACACGTAGTTACCCGCCGGATACAGCAACGCTTTAAACTGAGTATCACGCCCCTTACGACGCATTGCTGCCCGGAAACGCAGGTGCGCCAGACAGATCATAATCCAGTTCAATAGCAGCGTCGCAACCACCAGAGCCATCAACAGGCTGAAGGCTTTTTGCGGCAACACATAGTTGATCAGCACCACCAGCGACGTAATCGCGCCGGACAGAATCAATGAATTCACCGGTACGCCACGACGGCTGACCCGGGTTAAGAATTTCGGTGCATTTCCCTGTACCGACAAGCCAAACAGCATACGGCTGTTCGAATAAACACCGCTGTTGTAGACCGACAGCGAAGCCACCAGAATGACAAAATTCAGCGCAGATGCAACCACGTTACTGTCAAGATTGTGGAAAATCATTACGAACGGGCTGCTATTCGATTTTACTTCCACCCACGGATACAGCGCCAACAGCACCACCAGTGAGCCGATGTAAAACAGCAAAATACGATACACCACCTGGTTTACCGCTTTCGGAATGCTTTTTTGCGGGTCCTGCGCTTCGGCAGCGGTAATCCCGATCAGTTCCAGACCACCAAACGAGAACATAATCACCGCCAACGACAGGATCAGCCCGTTCCAGCCAGTCGCAAAAAAGCCGTTATAACGCCACAGGTTATCGATGCTTGCATGTTCGCCACCGTTGCCGGAAAACAGCATCCAGATACCAAAGCCAATCATGCCGATAATCGCCAGGACTTTGATCAGCGCAAACCAAAATTCCGTTTCGCCATACAGACGCACGTTGACCAGGTTGACCGCATTGATAATCACGAAGAAAGCCCCGGCCCAAATCCAGGTTGGGACATCAGGCAGCCAGTACTGCATATAAATTCCGGCAGCGGTGAGTTCTGCCATGCCAACCAGCACAAACATCACCCAGTAGTTCCAACCAGACAAGAAACCGGCGAACGGCCCCCAGTATTTATAGGCAAAGTGGGCAAACGATCCTGAAACGGGTTCTTCAACCACCATTTCGCCCAACTGACGCATAATCAGAAACGCGATAATCCCGGCAACACCGTAACCGAGTAATACAGCAGGTCCCGCCATCTGAATAGCCGGGCCGATTCCCAGAAACAAGCCTGTACCAATTGCGCCGCCCAGCGCAATTAACTGAATATGGCGGTTTTGCAACCCCCGCTGAAGCGTCGGTTCATTCGTCGACGCGGCATCGGACACGCTGGTGTCAGATGCAGTTGACGCGTTTTTCACGCCCTACCCCTGTGTGGTTTTTATTGAAGGGGCTTCTTTTAACATTTCAACCTGGTTGTCGCAAGGCGCAATCGTTTGGATACGCCGGGCATCCTTGCCCAACGCACCGAGGCCCAGGAAAAAAAATCAGAAGTCGTAACTGACGGAAACCTTCAGCGTGCGTGGCTCCCCTTGGAACAGATAAGTCCCGGTATCATCAATACCTGACCAGTAATTTTCGTTGGTGACGTTATCGACCCCTGCACGCAAAATCATCTGGTTCTGGTTTTGATTGAGTGACATACGGTAGCGCACACCTAAATCCAGTGTGGTAAAACTGTCGAGTTTCTTGGTATTTGCCGCATTGGCATACTGAGCGCCAGAATGGTTCAGCCGTGCCGTCGCGGTGAGTCCTTCAACCGGTTTAATATCATATTCAGCCCCCAGCACCGCATAGAAGTCCGGTACGCCGATTGCCGTGTTACCGTCGTTGACGCCGTTTTGATTTTTACTGAGCGTCGCATCCAGCCACGTTGCACTGGCGTTCAGCCGCAGTCCTAACACCGGCTCACCAAAAACATTCAGCTCCACGCCACGGTTACGCTGCTCACCGTTGATTGCGTAATACCGGGTCTGGCTATCCAGTTGCGCGACCGGCATTTTAATTTCAAACAGCGCCAGTGAGCCGCCGACACGCCCAAAGTCTGTTTTGACCCCAACCTCATTCTGTTTTGCATGGATGATTCCGGTGCTTTGACCGTAGTTCACCGCACTACTTGGCGCGGTGCTGCCTGGCTGTAGTGATTCGGTATGGTTCGCGTAAAAAGAGAGTTCCTGCCACGGCTTATATACAACACCGTACGTCGGCATCCAGCGGCTGTCATCAAAACTGTTCTTAACGTTTTCAGCGCCAGTTTCTTTGTTGTAATCACGTACCACGACCTTTTGGTGACGTGCGCCGACAGTAAACAGAAGCTGATCATCAAGTACGCCCAACGTATCGCTGAGTAACCACCCCTGACTACGCGTACGTCCACTGGTTAGCGGATCGCTGTAGTTACCTCCCGTCGCCGTCACCGCGGGTTTTGCTACATCTTGCGTATCGTAGATATTGACGTCCGGACGTGCGGCACGTGACCCCATGCGCCAGGCGATTTTGTCTTCTTTAGTGACGGCGGAATAACCTACGTTTACCTTATGCGACACAAAACCCGTATCAAAATTCCCGCGCAGCCCTGCCATCCCGCTGAACGCATCAATAATACGATTGGTATCAAGGCGTCCGGCTTTCGCGTCACCGGCCTGGTTGTATATTTCCGGGGCACTGTACAAGCCAATCTCATGCGCGTGCTGCGCACCCAGACCGGCATAAGCGGTCCAGTTATCGGTCAGATCATATTCCGTGCGCGCCATTCCGAACTCATTTTCAATATCGCTATAACCCCATCTCTGGCTATAGTTGTGCGTATTTTTCGGCAGATCGGGGACAAATGGCACATAGTAGACATTGATCCCCATGTTGCCGCCGTGAAACGTCTTTTTCTGATACCCAACGTCTAATGAACTGCGGAAACGGTCGCCACGGTAATCCAGTCCCAGCGATGCCAGCGTAGTACGACGTTTATCGTCGTCTACCGCCCCCTCCCCTTCACGATGCAACAGATTCACACGGGCGCCGACCTGGTTATTGTCACCAAAACGGCGTCCGGCATCGAGCGACGTTCCCACCTGTGAGTCACTGGTGTAATCCATACCGAGGCGTGTGATCGGCGTATCGTCTGCATGCTTGGGTTCAAGATTAATCATCCCGCCAACACCGCTACCGGCCGCGCCATTGAGCAATCCATTCGCGCCTTTAAAGATTTCAACGCGATCGATCATCTGCGTATCCACCACCTGGCGCGGCAGCACACCGGATAATCCACCAAAAGTCATATCATCGCCGTCAAGTTTCAGACCACGAATACGGTATGTCTCCGCGTAGTTACCGTAGCCTTGTACCGCCTGCACGCTCGCGTCATTGGCGACAACATCGGCTACGGTCTTAGCTTGCTGGTCTTCGACCAGTTTTGAGGTGTAGCTTATAACGTTAAATGGCACATCCATGGCATTTTGCTGACCAAGCATCCCGAGCCTACCGCCATTGGCAACCTGACCGTCGAGAAAAGCAGGCAGTAACGTATCACCACCGGGTTTAAAATCACGTCCCTCTGCAGCCTGTACCACAATGGTCTCTTCCGCTTCTGTCGGGGTCTCAGCAGCATTCACCGTACCGGAAAGCGCGCCAATAGTAGCGGCCAGCACCGTTTTTCTCATTAAGTGTGCGTATGTTTTAGTGTTGTCCATAGCCATGCCATTAAAAGTCTGACGACGTTGCCGGAGAACGCCCCGGCAACATGGTGTTATTATTTATTCAGTTCGATACGCACCACGTTATCTGGCGCGGAGGTGGAGTGGTCTTTATTGAATTTCTGTTTCACTGTGACAAACAAGGTTTGGCCATCAGCAGAGAGCAACAGGCTGTTTGGATTGGGGAGGAGATCCCAGCTTTTCTTCACGCTGTAATCCGTTGCATTCAGGCTAAGCAATTTTCCAGGATCACGCTGGGTAATATAGATTTCGTTGCGTTTTGCATTGAATTTCACCGCCAGCGAATCCCCGATATCCAGCTGTTTAAGCAGCTTGCCCGTATGAATATCCAACACCAATGTCGTTTTCGCTTTGGAATTGTCGGTGACAAACAGGCGACCGGTTTGCGGGTCCTCCGCCATATTCAGCAGCAATGCGGGTTTATCGCCCAGCGGCTGCCAGCGTTTTTCAACGCGCTGGGTACGCGGGTTGATAACGAGGATTTCGCCGCCGCCGTTTGCCGCATAAATACGCTGCGTCATTTCTGAGTAATGCAGTCCGGTCATCCATTTACCGGTATTTTTAATCCGGGTTTTCAGTTTCAGTGTTTCGGCATCGACCACCCAAATCACCGCCGGATCGGCAACGGCGCCAATATAGAGCAGACCGTTATGCAGCAGTACCTGGCGCGCGCCATAGGGGAATCCTTGCGGATTACGTTCCGGGAACAGGATACGGTTTTTGACTTTGCCGTCAGCGGTATTCAGCGCGCTTAACCCTCCATCCAGGGAGTTTGTGACATACACTGTTTTACCGTCTGGCGAGATAGCCATACCAAAGTTTTTCAGATCGGTGTGGCTCAGACCGAGGGTCTTCAACGTTTGCGGTTCCAGCTTGTAAACTACCCCACCCTGAACATCTTTGAACCCTTCCGCACTGGCGACGTACAGCGCATCACCCGCTGGACTCAGCGCCATTTCATACAAGCCGTCAGCCAGTGCGCGCTGCTGAATATCCGTTGCTGCCGGGGCGATTGTTTTTTCCTGTGCCGCCGGGTTACTGGCTGGCGTGGCGTTAGCTGTGCAGCCGCTTAATGCAACGGCAGCCAACAATGCCAGAGCGGATGTTGTTTTTTTCATTGTCGGGATCCTTACCAGAGTTCACGCAGATTGTTAACAACAAAAAGAGAATGAGAACTATACGCATTATCTTTATCAGATCAAGAATAATTAGCCGGTGAATAAAAAAGATGAAACGAGGGTTTAAAGACGCGGAGAAGTGCGCGGTAGTACCGCTTTTTCATAATTACAGTGAATTATTCTGGACGAAAAGGCATCGCAGGCCACAGAATGCACTTTACTGTTTTTCCAACATTTTCAAACGGGTGAACCTGCCGTGGTTCAGTCACTCGTTTTTGAACCACGCCAGGCAACGACTGTCATGAATAAGATCATTAAACGACTTGAGATCGTCAAAAGCGCCATCGAACTGGAAGATGAAGAGATTATTTTCCAGCAGCTGGTGCATCTGAAAAATGAACCTTTGCCAGTCATTCCCGGCGTCATCGTGCAGGCGATTGAAGAGCGGCGTTTCGGCGATGCCCTGCGTGAAATTACACACTGGCTACAATCCCAGCGCGCAGTATCAACGTGGCAGGACCCCGGCATTGCCGCCAGTAAGCTCGAACTGAAAGCGCTTGAAACCCAACTGCGCGATCTGATTGATAAGCGCAACACGCGTATTCAAATCCTCGATGATTTCAATGACCTGTACCATCTTCGCCTCGGACCGTTGATGAGCCGAATTCTCGAACTGCGTAAGCAGCTGGCTGCCAGTGCGCAACGGAAGCAGGAAGCAGAACGAAAACGTCGGGAAAAAGATTATCAGTCCTGTCAGCACTATATTTCACAGGCCGTTGATCAACTGGCAAAACTCAAGCAGCACTGGGTAAATCTGAGTTCGGACTCCCACGAATCCGTGGAAACTCGCCAGCGCATTCAGCAACAGACTGAGCTTATCACCGCCCTGCTGGCGGAAATTCGTGAACTGGAAAACGACTTTTCTCGCCAGGACGACAGCGCGACCCGTCAGGCACAGGAGGAAGCCAGCCATGAATATGATGAATATCAGGAGCAACAGCAGGATGCACAGCACCGTTACACCCGCGACCAGCGGCTTTCAACGGATGAACGTAATGAATTAAAACGCCTGTGGCGCCAGGCCAGTCGTCTTTGCCACCCGGACGTGGTAGCGGATGACCTGAAAGAGAAAGCCCATCAGATGATGGTGCAGCTTAATCAGGCACGACAAAATGCCGATCTGGCCGCGGTTAGGGCATTGCTGACCCAGTTACAAACCGGACTCGAACCGATGATGGCAAGTGACCGATTAAACGATCTGCAGCATTTACGTAGCAAGATTCAGCAGCTCAGGGAGCAAATTAATGCACTGCTCAAAGAGATTAGCGATCTGGAAGCGGAAAACGCCTGGCGTCTTGCCACTTCAGTAACAGACAAAGAGGCCTACTTCTCCGATCAGCAGCGGGCACTGACAGAAATACGCAATACGCTGGAAATGCAGGTACAACAAGTGGAGCAAGAGCTATTGGCTGGCTGAGAAAATGCGCGTACAAAAAGCAGACAAAAAAGCGGCTGCAAGACTGATTTTTAGATTAAGCACGAAAAGCTTACTTCAGATTAAACATCTTAAAAAACCAAAACATAAAGAACATAAATCTAAATTATTTTCATTTACACTCCATTAATTCAAATTGAACACTATTTTCTTCTCAAGGACATTTACCTCCCTCCCTGCCCGGCCTTTGATTAAGAATTCTCCTGGTTGTTTCCCTCTCCGTTAAGAAAATCACATATCTGTTTGAAATTAATAATAATTAACAATATTCCCCTGCTAAACCTATAGGAATCCCCTGTCATTATCGAATTGGCGAACACAAAACCTCGCTGATCAATAAGCGAAATCTATCAATCATCTTCACAGAGGTGATTTAAACGATTTATCTTAAAT